>JAIOXV010000039.1 GCA_021741465.1 Paracoccaceae bacterium | reverse complement strand
GAACCTTCAAGAAAACACCATCGCCGGGGAAAAGGCGCTTTATGACGGCCACGCGGTTGCGGCGGTTGCGGCGACCTCAAAGCTTTTGGCCCAAGATGCGGCGAAACTGATCGAAGTTACCTACGAAGTCTTGCCCCATGTCACCGATGTTGATGCCGCAATGGCCGCCGGTGCCCCGGTCATCCGCGAAGGTGCCGCCGATCATTCCGTGCCCGAAGGCATGCACCCGAACGTCGTGCGCTATATCGAATTTGGCCATGGCGATCTTGCGGCTGGTTTTGCCGCGGCAGATCTTGTGCGCGAACAGACCTACAAGACCGAAGCCACCCATCAGGGCTATATCGAACCCCATGCCTGCCTTGGCCAGCTTGGCGCTGACGGCAAGGGCGAGATGTGGGTTTGCACCCAGGGCCATTGGTATATTCGCCGGATGAGTTCGGCCGTTCTGGGCATTGATGCCTCGCAATTGCGGGTCACGCCTTCGGAAATCGGCGGCGGTTTTGGGGGCAAGACCACAATCTTCATGGAGCCTTTGGCCTTGGCCCTGTCGCGCAAGGCGGGTGGTCGGCCTGTGAAGCTGGTGATGAGCCGGTCCGAAGTGCTGCGTGCCACTGGGCCAACCGCCTCGGCGTCGATGGACGTCAAGATCGGCATGAAGAAAGACGGCACCATCACCGCGGCGCAGGTCAATTTCCGCATGCAGGGCGGGCCTTTCGTGGGATCATCCCCGGTTGGCGAAGCGCTGTCTTGTGCCATGGCCTGTTATGATATCGCGGCCGTGCAGCACGATGGCTATGAAGTGCTGGCCAACCGTCCGAAAGCCGCCGCCTATCGCGCACCCGGATCGCCCATGGCCGCCTTTGCCGTGGAAAGCCTGATCGATGAGATGGCCCATGAACTCGCGCTTGATCCACTGGCGCTGCGCCTGAAAAACGCTGCGCGCGAAGGCACCAAGTCCAGCTATGGGCCGACCTATAACCGCATCGGTCTGGTGGAAAGCCTTGAGGCAACGATGGCGCATGCCAATCTTTCGGTTCCGCTTGGCCCCAATCAGGGCCGGGGCGCCGCCGGTGGCTTTTGGTTCAACCATGGCGGGGAAACCTCGGTTTCGCTGGCAATCGGGGAAGATGGCACGGTGACGGTTTCGATCGGCACGCCGGATATCGGCGGTAGCCGCGCATCGATCGGGCTGATGACGGCGGAATGCCTTGGCATTCCTTACGAAGCGGTGCGGGTGAACGTTGTGGAAACCGGGGCTTTGGGAGTGAACGAACCAACCCACGGCAGCCGCGCCACCTTTGCCAGCGGTCTGGCAGCGGTAGAGGCCGCCAAGCAGGCGATGAAAACCATGTGCGCCCGCGCAGCCGCCGAATGGGGCATTGATGCGGATGCGGTTGAATGGGTTGACGGCGCAGCGGTGCCCGCAGGCCCGAACGCAGGCAAGTTCCCGCCCATGACGATTGCGGAAATCGGTGCCAGCATGGGGTCGACCGGCGGTCCGATTTCGGGCCATCACGAGGTAACCGCAGGCGGCCATGGCGCAAGCTTTGGCGTGCATGTCGTTGATGTCGAGGTGGATCCCGAAACAGGCCGCACCACGGTGCTGCGCTATCTTGTCGTGCAAGACGCCGGCACCGCCATTCATCCGGCCTATGTCGAAGGCCAGTATCATGGCGGCGCGGTGCAGGGCATCGGCTGGGCGCTGAACGAAGAATACGTCTATGGCACCGATGGTCGGCTGCAAAACGCCGTTTTCCTGGATTACCGCATTCCGGTTGCCTCGGATCTGCCGATGATCGACACGGTGATTGTCGAGGTCCCGAACCCCGGCCACCCCTATGGGGTGCGCGGTGTTGGCGAAACCGGCATCACGCCGCCCTTGCCGGCGCTGGCCAATGCCATCGCCGCCGCAACAGGGGCACGTCTGCGCAGCCTGCCGATGTCGCCGCCCAAGGTCTTGGCGGCGATCCACGCCAAGGGCTAGGGCCGGTGGTCAAGGTCAATCTGTGGTCTGGCCTGCGCCGCTTTACCGATGGGGAAGTGGAGCTTTCGGTTCAGGCGCGAACCTTGCGCGAAATGCTGGATGCGCTGGTTGCAGCGCATCCCGCCCTTGCACCGACGCTGAAAGCCGGGGTGTCGATCTCGTTGAATGGCGTGATTGAGCCAAACCTTTCAACTGCTATTCCGGACGGGGCAGAGATATATTTGATCCAGAGAATCAAGGGCGGATAAGGCTGCTTACCCGCTTGCGCAGTGGACAAGCGCAAGGAAGACCTTGAGGCTTTGCGTTTGGTGGATCTTGTCATCCCCGAGATTGACTGGGAACAGAAGGTTCGTGATGTGCAGTTGTATCAGGTTGACGTGTTTGCCATGGGCGATGACTGCACCGGCAGGTTCGATTTTCTGAAGGACCAGTGCGAAGTGGTTTATTTCCCGCGCACGCCGGACATCTCCAGCACCCAGATCCGCAAGGCAATGGGCGCCGCCGCCAACTGATGCGCTGCGGCCGATCGAACCTGTCGGCAACCCTTTAGGCAGGGTTGCGGCACAGTGGGGGCGGCGAGCTTTGGCCCGTGGCGCGGCCAGGCTTAGGGGCCGCCCACATATTGCGCCAGAACATGCGCCGTACCTTCGCGCCAAAGCTTTTGCAGCATCTGCGCGAACGCCTGCGCGAAGCGCGGATCATCTGCGACCTCGCCATATATGGCGCGTTGTGACAGCCATGCCATCGGGTCCACCTTGGCGGCCAAGGCAAGCGTTTGCAACTGATCCCAGTTGGGATCATTCGCTGCAATCTCGGCCCCGCTGTCGGTTTGGCCGGCGCAATACCGGCACCACAGCGCAGATACGAGTGCAAGGCCCTCTACCTTGCCCCCGGCCGCCAAGGCATCGCGCAGCGAAGGAATGATGAACTTTGGCTGGCGGTTCGATCCATCAAGGCAAAGCCGCCGTTCAGTATCGGCGACCTCTGGGTTGGAAAAGCGATCAACGATCAAGGCGAAATACGCGTCGATATCCGTATTTGGCACGGGCGGAACATAGGGAATGATCTCGTCACGTTCGACCTTTTCCAAAAAGCCGCGGATCAAAGGATGGGCCATCGCTTCGTGGACATATTCAATGTCCATCAGCCCGCCGGGATAGGCGATGGTGGCATGACCGCCATTCAGAATACGGATCTTCATCATCTCAAAGGCGTGGACATCGGGGGTAAAGGTGACACCAACCTTTTCCAGCGCCGGGCGGCCGGCGGGGAAATGATCCTCCAGCACCCATTGGCGGAACGGCTCGCAGGTGACGGGAACCGGATCCTCGCCAAGACCGAAGCGCGCGGCAAGCGCGCGTTCGCGTGGGCCGGTGGCGGGGGTGATCCGGTCGACCATGCCATTGGGAAAGGCGACATTGCCGGCAATCCAATCGGCAAGGGCGGGGTCTGACAGGCGGGCCAGCCCCACGACGGCGGCCTGTGTGACATGGCCGTTGCCGGGAAGATTGTCGCAACACATCACGGTGAAGGGTTGCGTGCCCGCCGCCCGCCGACGTCTCAGCGCTGCGACTATGGCGCCAAAGGCGGTACCGGGGTGATCGGGGTTCGCGCCATCCGCCACGATTTCGGGTAAGCTCGGGTCAAAGGTACCGGTGGAAGGGTTGATGAAATAGCCCCCTTCCGTGACGGTCAGCGACACGATGCGGATTTGCGGGCGCGTCATGGCGGCAATAAGGCTGGCATTGTCGGACTCGACCGGAAGAAAGTCGATCATAGAGCCGACACGCCGCGCGGTCTGGCCCTTTGGGTCCAACTCGATCACGGTTGAAAGGCAGTCTTGCCCCTTCAGGGCGTCGCGCATTGCGGCATCGGGTGCCCGCACCCCCGCGCCCAGAATGGCCCAGTCATACCCTGCGCCCAGGGAGAACAGGTCGTCAAGATAGACCGCCATATGCGCCCGATGAAAATTGCCCAGCCCGATGTGGACAATGCCCGGGGTCAATTTCGTGCGGTCATAGGCGGGGGTTTGTACTGTCATGTCAGGCCATCCAATTGCCGCCGTCCACGCCGAAGCATTGGGCGACGATGTATTTCGCTTCATCCGTTGCAAGAAAGATGGCCATGCCGGTCAGATCGGCAGCGGTGCCCATGCGGCCAAAGGGAACAGCGGCCCCGACCTCTTGCTTTTTCTGCCCCGGGGCCTTGCCTTCGTATTTGGCGAAGAAGGCATCCACACCATCCCAATGTTCGCCATCCACCACGCCGGGGGCGATGGCATTGACGTTGATGCCATGCTGGATGAGGTTCAGCCCGGCCGATTGGGTCAGGCTGATAACCGCGGCCTTGGAGGCGCAGTAAACCGCAACAAGGCTTTCCCCGCGCCGGCCGGCCTGGGACGCCATGTTGATGATGCTGCCCCTGCCACGGGGGATCATGTGGCGCGCGGCGGCTTGCAGGCAGAAAAGCGGGCCTGCGACATTGACTGCGAACAACCGTTCATAATCTGCCCGTGTGATTTCAACGATCGGGGCCGCAGAAAACAGCGCCGCATTGTTTACAAGAATATCAAGCTGGCCCATGGCCGCGACCGCCGCATCAAATCCGGCGTCGATGCTGTCTTGCCGGGTCACATCCATCTGCAGCGCCATTGCCTGCGGGCCAAGGCTGGCCGCGGCGGCCGCAACCGCTTCGGCATTGATGTCCGCCAACGCCACGCGCGCGCCTTCGGCGATATAGGCGCGGGCGAATTCAAGCCCGATCCCGCGCGCAGCCCCGGTGATAAGGGCGGTCTTGCCTTGAAGTCTCATTTCAGCGCCAGCCCTTCGGCATCAAAGCGATGCAGTTTTTCAAGATCGGGTGAAAGGTGAATGCGGTCGCCAGCGCGGACGTTCAATTCGCCGTTGGCCCGCACATTGATCGTGCCAATGCCATCAACCGAAACCTTGAAGAAGCTGTCAGACCCAAGGTGTTCGGACAGGCCGACAACGCCCTGCCAATGGCCGTCGCCCGCACCCACGCCGATATGTTCGGGGCGCACGCCAAGGGTGGCGCAATTGTACTTTGCCGCCTCGGCGCCAGAGATCAAGTTCATCTTCGGGCTGCCAATGAAGCCTGCCACGAACAGGTTGCGGGGGCTGTGATAAAGCTCTAGCGGGCTGCCCACCTGTTCGATGCGGCCCGCGTTCAGCACGACGATCTTGTCGGCCATGGTCATGGCTTCGACCTGGTCATGGGTCACATAGATCATGGTTGTTTTCAGGCTTTGATGCAGTTCGGAAATCTCTTGCCGCATCGTTACCCGCAGCGCGGCATCAAGGTTTGACAGCGGCTCGTCAAACAGGAAAGCCGCAGGTTCGCGCACGATCGCCCGGCCAATCGCCACACGTTGGCGCTGCCCACCCGACAGTTGCCCCGGACGGCGGTCAAGATAATCGGTGAGGTTCAGAATATTGGCGGCATGGGCCACCTTTTTCGCTTGTTCATCTGCCGTCATCCCCGCCATTTTCAAGGGAAACGCGATGTTCTTGCGCACTGTCATATGCGGATACAAAGCATAGGACTGAAACACCATCGCCAGCCCGCGCTTGGCGGGGGGCAGATGTGTCGCCTCTTGTCCGTCGATCTGCATGCTGCCCGAAGTGGTGTCTTCAAGTCCGGCGATAAGGCGCAACAAGGTGGACTTGCCGCAGCCTGACGGGCCGACGAAGACGACGAACTCGCCATCCTCGATGTCCAGGTCGATGCCGGAAATGACATCCACCTCGCCAAAGGATTTGCGAACTTGGCTGAGCGTGATTTTACCCATGATACCTCACTTCACCGCGCCAAAGGTCAGGCCGCGGACGAGTTGTTTTTGGCTGAACCAGCCCATGATCAGGATCGGCGCGATGGCCATGGTGCTGGCGGCCGAAAGCTTCGCGTAGAAAAGCCCCTGCGGGCTGGAAAAGCCGGCGATGAACTTGGTCAGGGGGGCGGCATCGGTGACGGTAAGGTTGATGGTCCAGAATGCCTCGTTCCAGGCCAGAATGATGTTCAAAAGCACGGTCGATGCGATGCCCGGCACGGCCATGGGCGTAAGCACGTACAGGATTTCCGACCGCAGGCTTGCCCCATCCATCCGGGCGGCTTCAAGGATTTCACCGGGGATTTCCTTGAAATAGGTGTAAAGCATCCAGACGATGATCGGCAGATTCATCAGCGTCAGCACAAGCACCATGCCAAAGCGGGTGTCCAACAGACCAAGCGTCTTGAACAAAAGATAGATCGGCACCAGCACGCCGACGGCGGGCATCATCTTGGTCGAGAGCATCCACATCAAAAGGTCTTTGGTCTTGCGACCGGGAACAAAGGCCATGGACCAGGCCGCAGGCACCGCCAAGACCAGACCAAAGGCGGTAGAGCCCAGCGCGATGATGATCGAATTGACGAAATAGCGGAAATAGTCGCGCTGTTCGTTCACATCGACATAGTTCTGCAACGTCCAGTCAAAGCCCAAGAAGATGGGCGGCGAGGCGACGGCCTGCGCTTCGGGTTTGAAGCTGGTCAACACGGTCCACAAGATCGGGAAGAACAGGATCAGGGCAACGGTCCATGCCGAAGCGGTGTTCAGGGCGCGACGTTGGGTTGAGATATGGCGGGCCATGGTCACTCCTTACGCATCAAGGTTCTTGCCGATGGCACGCATCAGGAAGAAGGCGACGATGTTGGCAAGAATGACCGCGACGACCCCCCCGGCAGCCGCCGTGCCGACGTCGAAATCAAGCAGTGCTTCTTTGTAGATCAGATAGGGAAGCGTGGTTGATGCCGTGCCGGGGCCGCCGTTGGTGGTGACCAGAATCTCGCCGAAAATGCCCAGAAGAAAGATGGTCTGGATCAGCACGACCACGGTGATGGCGCGGGCGAGATGCGGCAGCATGATGTACCAAAACCGCTGTATCGCACCCGCCCCGTCCATCTCGGCCGCCTCCAGCTCTTCGGAAGACAGCGATTGCAGGGCGGTCAACAGGATCAGCGTTGCGAAGGGCAGCCATTGCCACGCGACAATCAGGATGATCGAGGCCAAGGGCGCTTGCCCCAAAAAGTCGATGGGGGCCATGCCAAGAAGTTTGGCCGCTTCGGCGAACAGGCCGTTCGTCGGATTCATGAACATGTTCTTCCAGATCAGCGCCGCGACCGGGGGCATGATGAAGAAGGGCGAAATCACCAGAATGCGAACAATGCCCTGACCCCAGATCGGCTGGTCGATCAAAAGCGCGATCAATATGCCCAAGACAACGGTGATGACCAAAACGCCGACGACAAGGATCAGCGTGTTGACCACCGCCCCCCCAAAGGCAGGTGACAGAACGAACCGCGTGTAATTGCCGAAATCGTTGAAGCCCGTCCGGTCAGGGTAAAGAAGGTTATATCGCTTTAGGGAAAACCAAAGCGTCATCGCCAAGGGCACGATCATCCACACCAGCAGCAAAATGACGGTGGGCGACAGCATCAGGCGGGCAGCGGATCGGGACGATTGCGTGGCCATGGGGTACCTTGCGGATGTGGCGGGGCCAGCATGGCCCCGCGCTGGGGCCAGTCTGGCAGCAGAAATTGCAGCAGGAAAGCAACCGCGGCGGCCGAGACAGGTTTCGGCAACCATGAAAGCGGCCCCACCCCGAAGGATGGGGCCTTTTGGCTGGATTACTTGATGTAACCGGCGGCGGTCATTTCGTCGGTGACAGCGGCTTGGGCTGCGGCAAGTGCCTCATCAGCCGTTTTCTGGCCAGCAAGGGCTGCCGAGAACTCTTGACCAACCGTGGTGCCAAGGCCCTGGAATTCCGGGATGGCGACGAACTGCACGCCGACATAAGGCACGGGCTTTACGGTGGGGGCGTTCGGGTCAGCGGCGTTGATCGAATCGATCGTCATCTTGGCAAAGCCGATCGAGGCATATTCCGGGTTGGAATACAGCGAGGTGCGCGTGCCCGGAGGAACATTCGCCCAGCCCTCTTTCGAAGCGACAAGGGCCAGATAGTCCTTGTTGGTTGCCCAGTTGATGAATGCCTTGGCAGCGTCTTGCTTTTGGCTGGAGGCCGGGATGGCCAGCGACCATGCCCAAAGCCAGTTGCCGCGCTTGCCCAAACCATTGTCCGGTGCCAGCGCAAAGCCAACCTTGTCAGCCACGGTGGAATCCTTGCCCGTCACGAACGAGGCGGCAACAGTGGCGTCGATCCACATGCCGCATTTGCCCTGTTGGAACAGCGTCAGGTTTTCGTTGAAACCGTTGTTGGATGCACCGGGCGGGCCGTAGTTGGTCATCAGGCCCAGATAGGTGTCCAGCGTGGCTTTCCATTCTGCGCTGTCGAACTGGGGCTTCCAGTCCATGTCAAACCAGCTTGCGCCGAACGAGTTGGACATGGCTGTCAGGAAAGCCATGTTTTCGCCCCAGCCGGCCTTGCCGCGCAGGCAGATGCCATACTGTTCGGCGTCTTTGTTGGTCATTGCCTTGGCTGCGGTTTCGATGTCGGCCCAGGTGGGTGCGTCGGGCATGGTCAAGCCGGCGGCGTCCATCAGATCCTTGCGGTACATCACCATCGAGCTTTCGCCATAGAAGGGCGATGCCATCAGGTTGCCATCAACGGTCAGGCCGCCACGGATCGCGGGCAGCAGATCATCAACGTCATAATCGGCGGGCAGGTCGTTCAGGCTGGCGAGCCACCCCTGCTTGCCCCAGATCGGAACTTCATAGGTGCCGATGGTCAGCACGTCATATTGGCCGCCATTAGTTGCGATGTCGGTGGTGACGTTCTGACGCAGAACGTTTTCTTCCAGCGTGACCCACTCCACCTTGATGTCGGGGTTCTTGGCATAGAAGTCGTCCATCAGACCCTGCATCCGGATCATGTCGCCGTTGTTCACCGTGGCAACGGTGATGGTGGTTTCGGCAAAGGCCGCGCCGGTCAGCGCAACGAAAGCCGTCGCGCCGAGAAGCGCGCGAAGCGAAACAGTCATGGTATCCTCCCTCGGAAGCGATGTGAGCAAATGATCGCTGTATGAGAAAATGCCCAACAGCAAGGCGCTCCGTCAAGGCAATTTTTCACGCGGAATGACAAATTCGTTGCCGCAGCGCGGCACCGCCCGGCGAAGATGTTGATATTGCAAAGATGTTGGCTTTGGGCCGCCTAGGCCAAAAGAGCCTTGGCTGTCGGCTCATCCGTCACAAGGCCATTGACGATTCGCGCCAGAAGCGCGCCGCGAATGGCAGGAACCTTGGTTTGCCCGGCGGCGATGCCGATGGAGGGGCGGTCCAGACCCGGTTCTACCCGCACGCCGCCGGTGCGCCGGTTGGTGCCAAGATCAAGATAGCGCCCCATCGCATCAAACACCCAACCGGCCACTTCGCCGACAGCACCTTCCGCCTGCATCTCGGCCAATTCATCGCGGCTGACAAAGCCATCTTTCAGCAAGGGCGCATCACTCGACATCTGGCCGACACCGACGAAAACCACATCGGCCTTGCGCGCCAGATCGACAACCTTGCGCACCGGGGGCAAGGCGTGGAAGGCGGCATTTTCTTCGGGTGTGGGCGAAATCACCGGCACTGGCATCGGGTAATGCGGGGCATGCACCTTGTCGGCAAGCCGCATCACCACATCGAAAAACGATGCCGAGCCATCGGGTGCGATGTTGCCGATCAGCGATACCAGTCGGTGCTGGCCTGCGACAATGCCGTCTTCTGTTGCATCAACCATACCGCGAAGGGCACGCCCTGTCCCCACGCCCAGAACCAGCGGATCCTCCATCCGAAGAAACCGCTCCAACTCGCCCGCGGCGGCCGAGGCGATGGCCCTTACCCCATCGCTGCCCGCGCCAAGCGCCGGCGCAACCCGGCAGCGCGTCAGACCAAAGCGCTGGGTCAAAGCCCGCTCCAGATCAAGACAGGCGCTGATCCGGTGGTTCAGCCGCACATGGATCAAGCCTTCGGCCACGGCGCGGCTGACCAAACGCTGCGCCCGCTGGCGGCTGACCCCCAACTCGCGCGCGATCTGATCTTGGGTCAACCCACCGACATAATAGAGCCAGCCCGCCCGGGCGGCTTCATCATGCAAACTGGGCTCTGGCTCAGAGGATAGGGTCATGCGCGTCCTGTAACTGCCGGATCAATCTGAAAGAAATGCGCGAAAGAATCAAACACCCGCTGCGCGCGGGCATCTTCGGGTGCGTCCAGCGCCATGCCGGCAAGATGGCTTCCCCCGGTAAAGCGCCAAACTTCCATGCCCGCAGCAAGGCCGGCGCGCACCCCGGTAAGGCTGTCTTCGATGACCAGACAGCGCGCGGGTGCGACACCCATCCTTTCCGCCGCCAAAAGGAAAAGATCCGGCGCGGGCTTGCCACGTTCAACCATCGAGGCGGTGAAAAGCCGATCCCCGACCAAGCCATCAAGACCCGCAAGTCTGAGCGAAATTTCCGCCCGCCGCGGGCTGGAGGAGGTTGCAACGCAAAAGGGCAGGTCCAGATCTGCAAGCACTTTGGTGACATGGGGCATGACCTGCAACTCGTCTTCAAAGGCGGTCAGAAGCCGGGTGCGATAGGCGTCTTCAAAACTGGGCGGCAGATCAAGACCAAAGTCCTTGCGGATTGTGGCCATCACGGTCGGGTAGCTGCGGCCAAGAAAATGCCGCGCGACATAGGCAATATCGACGCTGACGCCCTGCTTTTGCAGCTCGGCAATCAACATCCGGGCCGAGATGACCTCGCTGTCGATCAGCACCCCGTCGCAATCAAAGATCACCAGATCCGCCATCAGCCCCCCTCAAGCCGCTTGCGGTAATCACTTGCCGACATGCCAAGCCCCCGCCGGAAGGCCCGCGCGAAATAGGCCGGATCGTCAAATCCCAGCGCAAAGCCCACGTCTTGAACCCGCATCCGGGTATAGGCAAGCAACCGACAGGCTTCGCGAAGACGGGTCGTTTCAAGAAAGCCATGCGCCGAAAGCCCGGTCGCGGCAAGGCAAAGGCGACGCAGATGACGCTCTGAAATCGCCAAGGCGCGGGCATAGTCGGACAATTGCCAGCCATCGGCCAGATGGGCGCGGATCAGGTCTTCGAAACGCGCCATGCGGCCATCACCATCAAGCGCCGTGTCAGCCCCCATACCCCCGGCCTCTGCCGCCGCACAGCCCAAGCTGAGCGCTGCCGCCCGCAACCGCAGCCGCCGCAAGGGCCCATGCGCCGCATGCAGCCGCGCCATATCCTGAAACAAGGGCACAAGCCCCGTCGCCCCCATGACGAAGGGACGTTCAAGCGCCGCGCGGGTTTCGGCCTGTGGGCCAAAGAGTTCAGGAAAATCGGCAGCCGGAAGCGTCAGCACAAAGCCTTGGGTGCCGGCCGAAAAGGCAAAGCCATGCACATGGCCGCGCGGCATGTTCATCAAAAGCGGCGGCGTGCCATGCAAGCTCTGGCCATCAATCGAAAGCCGCACTTCGCCTGACAGGATAAGGAACATCTGGTGCAGATGCAGATGTCGATGCGGAGAAATCTGCCAATCCAGCCCCGCGGCGCGGTCGGTGATGGTTTCGATATGCACAAGGTCCGGGAAGGGACTTTGTTCGCCATAAAGGTGCCAAGACGGGATGGGCGTGCTGTTCATGGCCGGAAAATACCAGAAATTTGACATATCGTCCATTCGGCTTTTCCACGCGTTCTGGCATCTTGGCGCAAAAGGGAGAGCTTTCATGCGCACTCAGGTCGCTATCATCGGCGGCGGGCCTTCGGGCCTGCTGCTGTCGCAGCTTTTGAACAAGGCGGGGATTTCGACCGTTGTTCTGGAACGCAAGAGCCGCGACTATGTGCTGTCGCGCATCCGCGCCGGTGTGCTTGAAACCGGGGCAGTCGATCTGATCCGCGCCGCGGGTGCAGGCGCGCGGATGGACCGCGAAGGGCAGGTGCATGACGGCTGCTATCTGGCCTCGAACGGGCGCATGTTCCACGTGGATTTCATGGGCTCTTGTGGCAAGCAGGTGATGGTCTATGGCCAGACCGAAGTGACAAAAGACCTTTATGACGCGCAAGACGCGATGGGCGCCACGGTTATTCACGACGCTGAAGATGTTGCGCTGCATGATCTGACGGGCGATGCGCCCTTTGTCACCTATACGGTCAACGGCCAGTCGCAGCGGCTGGAATGTGACTTTGTTGCAGGTTGCGACGGCTTCCATGGCGTCAGCCGGCAAACGATGCCCGCCGAGATACGGCGCGAGTTTGAAAAGGTCTATCCCTTTGGTTGGCTTGGCATTTTGTCGCGGACCCCGCCGGTTGAAAAGGAATTGATCTATGCGGCGCACGACCGGGGATTTGCCCTGGCCTCGATGCGCAATCCGATGTTGTCGCGCTATTACATTCAGGTGCCGCTGACCGACAAGGTGGAAGACTGGTCGGATGACGCGTTCTGGGCCGAATTCAAACTACGCATGCCCGCTGATGTTGCCGCGCGGCTTGTCACAGGCCCGTCGATTGAAAAATCCATCGCGCCCTTGCGGTCTTTCGTGACCGAGCCCATGCGCTGGGGCCGGCTTTTCCTGTGTGGCGACGCCGCGCATATCGTGCCGCCAACCGGGGCCAAAGGGCTTAATCTGGCGGCTTCGGATGTGCATTATCTTTATGAAGGCTTGGTGCAGTTCTACAGCCACAACCAAAGCGCCGGGATCGACAGCTATTCCCAGCGCGCCCTTGCCCGGATCTGGCAAGCGATGCGCTTTTCGTGGTCTTTGACCACCATGATGCACCGTTTCCCCGGCGCATCCGACTATGAGCGTCGGATGCAGGATACTGAAATGGCAATCTTGGAAAGCAACCCAAGCGCGCGCAAGCTGATGGCCGAAAATTACACTGGCCTGCCCTATTGACACAACCTGGCCGCCGCCCCGCCGGGGCGCGGCTTAGGCCCAAGAATGCGCCGCGCGTTTTCCTTCAGGATCAGGGGCCGCACCTCATCCTTGAAAGGGGCCTTGTCAAAGGCATCGAGCCATTTTTCCGGCGCGATCATCGGCCAGTCTGATCCGAACAGCATCTTGTGCTTCAAAAGCGTGTTGGCATAGCGGATCAGATTTTCCGGGAAGTATTTCGGCGACCAGCCCGACAGGTCAATGTAGACATTCGGCTTGTGCTGCGCCACGGCCAGCGCCTCGTCCTGCCAGGGAAAGGACGGATGGGCCATGACGATTGTCAGGTCGGGAAAGTCCACGGCCACATCGTCAATATGCATCGGGTTGGAATATTTCAGCCGCATGCCATTGCCGCCCCGCATGCCCGACCCGACCCCGGTTTGCCCGGTGTGAAACAGCGCGATGCCCTTTTCTTCGGCGATCGCCTCATACAGCCCATAGGCGGAGCGATCGTTGGGGAAAAACCCCATCTGTGTGGGATGAAACTTGAAGCCCTTGATGCCGAAATCGCGCATGAGGCGGCGGGCCTCGCGTGTGCCAAGCTTGCCCTTGGCCGGATCAATACTGGCGAATGGGATCAGCACATCGGCGTTCTCGTCGGCAATCCGGGCCACTTCCTCGTTGGCATAGCGGCGATAGCCGGTCTCGCGTTCGGCATCGACGGGAAAGATCACCGCGGCAATGTTCTGCGCCCGGTAATGGGCTGCGGTTTGCTGGATGGTGGGCGGATGCGCCCATGGCGCGCCGAAATACGTGGCCATTGCGGCCTGCAGATCATCATAGCCATCGTCGGCATGGCAGCCGCAGGGCTCTTCGGCATGGGTATGAAAATCGATCGCGCGAACCGCGGCGAAATTGACCATTTCAGACCCCTTTCAACGCTGTCGGATCGTCTTGCACGGGGGCGTAGCTGGCCGTTGTCGCTGATTTCTCGGGCAAGTCGGTGTGAACGAAAGGCGCGGCAGAGCGGGTGAATATCTCGCGGCTGATCGGGAACCAAAAGCTGGGTGGGTCGAAACTGCCGGCCGCGACGCCGATCAGGTCAGGCGACATGCCAAGGCTCCACAACACGTTCGACCCACAGTTTGGGCAGAAATGCGTGGTGAAACTGCGCCCGCTTTCGGTGGTGAAGGAATAGTCCTTTGTTTCGCCGGAAACGCTAAGTTTTTCCTTGGGGAAATAGGCGGAAACCCCAAAGGCCGATCCGGTGCGGGTCTGGCAATAGCGGCAATGGCAGACCGCGGCCTTGACCGGCTGGCCTTCGACCCGATAGCGCAATTGGCCGCATTGGCAGCCGCCTTCATGGATGTCTTGCATCGCCCAAATCCTTGTCATCTGTGCCGGGTCAGTCTGTGTCGTCGGGGCTTGCCTTGCAAAGCATGATCCCGCATCGTTTCACCACGTGAAACTGCGAGGCTGCGATGCAAGTCAAATCCATCAACGCCCTGGCGCGCGGGCTGGAGGTGTTGCAAATCCTGCAATCCTCGGGCGCTTTGACGTTGGCAGATCTCTATCGGCTGACGGGCATTCCCAAAGCCTCGCTTTTGCGGATTTTGAAAACGATGATGGAGCGCGGCTTCATCTGGCAGCGCATGGTCGATGATGCCTGGGTGCCATCGTTTTCGCTGGCAGAGTTGGCGGGCCGGATGGACCGGGAAAGCCAGCTGGTCGAAGTGGCCTCGCCGGTGCTCGCGGCCTTGACGGCCGAGATCGAATGGCCAAGCGTGCTTGCCGTTCCGCGCCTTACCCATATGGAAGTGTTAGAGACCAACGCCGCGCGGGCCTATTTCGACAATATCGCGCTTGGCCCGGTGGGGTTTGAGGTGAACATGCTGCGCTCGGCCTCGGGTCGGGCCTTTGTGGCCTTTTGCGAGGCCCCCTTGCGCGAGGCAATCTTGGAAACGCTGCGCCGGTCTGAGCGGCCGGGCAACCGCATGGCGCATAGTGCAGAGTATGTGACGCAGGTTCTGGCCGAAACACGCGCCCAGGGATTTGGCCTGCGCGACCCCGATTTCGGCGGCGATTTCGACAAGGGCCGGGCCGCAGCCGATGATGGGCGCGAGTCCCTCGGCCTGCCGATCCGTTTGGGCAACCATGTGCCGGGCACATTGAACATCACCTGGACACGGCGGGTGATGAAACGTGACCGCGCCGTGCAGCTTTTGGTACCCCCCGCCCAGCGCGCGGCGGCAGAAATTGCCCGCCGGTTGATGCGGCCAGGCGTTTCACCTGGTGAAATTTCCTTGAAATCGGGTTGAGCCGCCAAGCCCACACGCCCTAGCCTGCGCCACAAGGGCAGGAGGGACGCCATGCTGACGCGCGCCGAGATTGACGACATTCTGAAGCTGATCGATGGATCGGACTTTACCGAGCTAAAGCTGGAAATGGGCGATCTGAAGCTGGAGTTGCGCAAAGGCCCCGCCCAAAGCGCGCCCTTTGTTCCAAAGGCGCAAGACCAAGCCCCGGGGCCGCATCCACCCGCAGCGGCTGTGGCCGTTCCGGCCCCGGTTGTTGCCTCGGGCGGGGGATCTGAAATTCCGGCCCCGCTTCTGGGCACCTTCTGGCATGCCCCACGGCCGGGCGCTGATCCTTTTGTCAAACCCGGTGACAGCGTGACGGCAGACACTGTCATCGGCATCATCGAGGTGATGAAGCTGATGAACTCGGTCTCTGCGGGCATGGCGGGGACGGTTCTGGAAATCAGCGCCCCGAATGGCGAACTGGTCGAACATGGCCAGTGCCTGATCCGTATCCAGCCGCACTGAGATGGCGCCGATCCGCCGCATCTTTATCGCCAACCGGGGCGAGATTGCCGTGCGCATCATCCGCACCGCGCGGGCGCTTGGGATTGAAACCGTGCTGGGCGTGTCGAAGGCCGACCGCGACAGCCTTGGCGCCAAGCTGGCCACCCGCGCTGTTTGCCTTGGCCCCGGCCCATCGCGGGACAGCTATCTGAGGGTCGATACCGTGGTGCAGGCCGCCCTTGGCACGGGCTGTGATGCCGTGCATCCGGGCTATGGATTTCTATCGGAAAACCGGGATCTGGCGCTGGCTTGCGAAAAGGCGGGGATCGTTTTCATCGGCCCCAGCCCGGCAAACCTTGAAGCGGCGGGCGACAAGCTGACAGCGCGCGGCCACGCGCTTGACGCCGGGGTGCCGCTGGTGCCGGGCGGCAATGCGGCCAGTCTGGCCGAAGCCGCAGAGGTTGCGGCCCGCATCGGCTATCCCTTGTTGATAAAGGCCGTCGCGGGCGGCGGCGGCAAGGGCATGAAGCGGGTGGACAGTGCCGATGCTCTGGCCACGCAGCTGGATATGGCCATGTCAGAGGCCGCCGCTGCCTTTGGCGACGACCGGGTTTATCTGGAACGTTTCATCACCTCTGGCCGCCATGTCGAGGTGCAGATCCTGTCAGATGGGAAGACGGTCCTGCACGCCGGCGAACGCGATTGCTCAGTTCAGCGGCGCTATCAAAAACTGGTGGAAGAGGCCCCGGCGCCGGGTTTGTCCCCCGCCCTGCGCGCCGGGCTTTACGAGGCGGCAACCACATATGCCCGCCACATCGGCTTTCGGTCGCTTGGAACTGTGGAGTTCATGGTCGATGTCGAACGGGCAGCGTTCTATTTTCTGGAGATGAACGCCCGCATTCAGGTTGAACATCCCGTAACCGAGGCGATTACCGGGCTGGATCTGATTGCCTGGCAGATTGCCATTGCCGAAGGGCGTCCGCTGGACCTGCGGCAAGACGATATCGCCCTGACGGGCCATGCCATCGAATGCCGTCTGAACGCCGAAGACATTGCCCATGATTTCCGCCCATCGCCCGGACGCGTGACGCTGGCATGGTTTCCTGCATTGCCGGGCCTGCGGGTGGACAGCCACATGGAAAGCGGTGCGATGATCCCACCGCATTACGACAGCATGATCGCCAAACTTATCGCCCACGGGCCCAACCGCACAGCGGCGATTGCCACGATGCAACAGGCGCTGGTGGTGCTGCGCCTGGAAGGCATTGCCACCAACACCGCATTGCACGGCGCCATCATGGCCGACCCCGCCTTTGCGGCCGGCGGCGTTGATACCAATTATCTTGCGGGGTTGCTGCCCCGCCTTGCAGGAGACGGCCCATGACGATTTCCCTGATCGACACCACCGTCCGCGATGGCAACCAGTCGAACTGGGGCGCAACCGGGCTCGACACAGCCATGATGCTGGGCATCGCCCCCACGATGGACCGGGTGGGCTTTGAAGCGATCGACTTCACCACCTCGACCCATATGGCCGTGGCCGTGCGCTATTCAAAACAGGACCCGTGGGAAAGGCTGCGGCTGTTTCGTGCCGCAGCGCCCAAGACAAAGCTTAGCTTTCTGACCACGGGCATGCGGTTCATTTCCTGGGAAACCGCCAGCCATGAATTGATGGAGTTCTCTTTCCGGCTGCTCGTCAACAACGGGATTGACCGCTTTGCCGTGATGGACCCGATGAACAATGTCGCCGCCATGCGGGTGATGGCCGATCTGACGCGCAAGGCGGGGGGAAGTGACATCGTCGCCGCGCTGACCTTCACTCTGTCGCCCCTGCATGACGACGCCCATTTTGCCCAAGCCGCCCGCGCCCTGACCGAAACTGGCCAATTTGACCGGCTGTATCTGAAAGACCCCGGCGGCCTTGTCACGCCCGAGCGCGCGCGCAGCCTTATCCCCGCGATCAAGGCTGTGCTGACAGTGCCATTCGAGTTTCATTCGCATTGCACCATCGGCCTTGCGCCTTTCAGCTATCTTGAAGCGGCGCAATTGGGCGCAGACTGTCTGCACACCTCGTCTTCAGCGGCGGCCAATGGCACCGGGCAACCGGCCATGACACCGACCATCCGCAACCTGCGCGACCTTGGCCTGACGGTGGATGTCGATGACGAAGCCGTTGCCGAAATGGATGATTGGTTCACCAGCCTTGCTCGGGCCGAAGGGCTGCAACATGGCGTCCCGGGAGAGTTTGACCGCAGCTATTTCCGCCACCAGATGCCGGGCGGCATGATGGGCACGATGAAGCGCCAATTGGCGGAAATGAAGCGCCTGCACCTTTTGGATCAGGTGCTGGAAGAGGTCGAACATGTTCGCGCCGATCTGGGCTATCCGATCATGGTGACACCGTTTTCGCAACTGGTCGGATCGCAGGCACTGATGAATGTGCTGTCTGGAAAGCGCTATGAAACCGTCCCGGATGAGGTGACGCGCTATGTCCTGGGCCGATTTGGCGCCGCGGCGATGCCGCTTGATCCGCAGGTCGAAGACCGGATCAAATCTTCCAAACGCGCCAAGGAACTGGATGAAGAGCCCCGCATGGGGTCTTTGGACGAATTGCGCGCCAAGGTCGGCAAAGGCTATTCGGACGAAGAGTTTCTGCTGCGCGCGGTGATGCCCGCCGATCAAGTGGATGCGATGAAAGCCGCGGGCCCCGCCCCGCGCAGCTATGATCCAAAGATGCGGGCCTTGAACTATCTGGTCAGCGAGTTGACAAAACGACCCAAGCTGTCGGGGGTGAAAATCACCAAACCCGGCTTTACGCTGGAACTGAACGGAGGCCATTGATGCACCCCCACCCGATCCGCGCCGCCGTCTTCGACATTGATGGCACCCTGGCCATGATGGACAAGGACAGCGGCACCTATGCAGCCCTGCCCGGTGCGGTGCAGGCGCTGACAGCGCTGAAGGCGCGGGGCCTGCCGGTGCTGGCCTATACCAATGGCACCTTCTTTCCGCCAGCGCATTACTATCCGCTTTTGGCAGATGCAGGGCTGGTGCTGGAGCCGGGCCATATCGTGACACCCGCCGCGGTATCCGCCCGGCAGCTGGCCAAGATGGGGGTGCGGCGGCTGTTGGTCATCGGGGCCGATGGCACGCGCGTGCCCTTGCGCGAAGCAGGGATCGAGGTGGCGCTGACCGGCGAAGGCCGCGAGGTTGATGGCGTGATGCTGGGCTGGACCAAGGATTTCGGCGCCAAGGATCTGGAAGAGGCAGCCCAGCTTCTTTGGGCGGGAAAGCCACTTTATGCCACCTCGATCGCCCCGCATTTCGCGGGGGCAAAGGGGCGGCTTTTGGGGATTTCCGGCGCGATTGCCGCCGCCCTGCACAATGCAACCGGGGTAAAGGCCAAGGTCTTTGGCAAACCGGAAACCATTGGTCTGGACGATATTTCCGACATGTTGGGCATTCCGGCGGCTGAAATGGTGGTGATCGGCGACGATCCGAAGCTGGAAATTGCCATGGCCCGCAAAGGGGGGGCCTTTGCCGTGGGTGTCACCACGGGTTCGGTCGATGAAGCGGGCTTTCTGGCCGCCGACCCCGCGCTGCGCGCCCATGTGGTTCTGCCCGGTCTGCAAACGCTTATGACGCAAAGGTGGTGGTGATGGTCCACGAAGGCGCCCTGCTGTGGACGGCGTCCGAGGCCCGTAAATCCGGGTTGAACCTGACGCAGTTCATCGCCTGGCTGAATGCAAGGGGGCACGCGTTTGCCAGCTATGCCGATCTTTACCAATGGTCCATTGACGACCTTTCAGGTTTTTGGGGCGCTGTGCGGGACTATTTCGGGCTGATCCTTGACGGTGATGCCGATCCGGTCCTGACCGCCGATCCGATGCCGCGCACCCGGTGGCTGCCCGGCGCGCGGATGAACTATGCCGAACATGTCTTGCGGCACGAAAACGCGGGCGATCCGGCGCGACCGATGCTGCACCATGTTTCCGAACTGCGGCCGATGGCAGAGATGAGCTGGGCAGAGGTTGGCCAAGCGGTGCGCAAACTGGCCACAAGGCTGCGCGCGATGGGGATCGGGCCGGGTGACAGGGTTGTCGCCTATATGCCGAACCTGCCAGAAACCGTGATTGCCATGCTGGCCACCACGGCGATTGGCGCTGTCTGGTCTTCGGCGGCGCCTGAATTTGGCGCTCAGACCGTGATCGACCGCTTTGCCCAGATTGCGCCAAAGCTGGTCTTTGCGGTCAATGGCTATCGCTATGGCGGCAAGGATTTTGATCGCTCGGCGGATCTGACACGCATTCTGGCAGCCCTGCCAACGGTTGAAACCTTGGTGATGCTGGACTATCTGCCCGGTGTGGATCTGCGCGCAGATGCTCTGGCTTGGGACAATCTTTTCACCGGCCCCGATGTGGCACGCGATGCCTTCCACTTTACCCGCGTTGACACCAACCACCCGCTTTGGGTGCTGTTCACCTCGGGCACCACGGGCCTGCCAAAACCGATCACCCACGGCCACCACGGGATTGTGCTGGAGCATCTGAAAACTGCGGCCTTCCATTATGAACTGAAGGAAGGTCAGGCGCTGTTGTGCTATTCCACCACCGGCTGGATGGTGTGGAACACCCTGATGATGGCCCCGCTGATGAACGGTCGGGCCGTACTGTACGACGGCCACCCAAGCCACCCCGACGCCCGCCATATGTGGCGGATTGCCGAAGAAACCCGCGCCTCGGTTTTTGCTACCTCGCCCACCTTCATCCAGATGATCCGCCAACAGGGGATTCATCCGGCAGCCGATTTCGCCTTGCCGGCGCTGGAGACGCTTTTGCTTGTGGGATCACCGGCCACCCCTGAAACCTTTGACTGGGCGCAAAGCGCGGTTAAGCCTGATCTGTGGGTCACTTCGCATTCGGGCGGCACGGAATTTTGTTCCGGCACGCTGGCCGGTTCGCCCCTGTTGCCGACACGGGCAGGCGAAATTCAGGCCCCCGCTTTGGCGGTGGATGTGCGCGCCCTGTCAGAGCAAGGCGAAACCCTGATCGATGCCGAAGGCGAGTTGGCCATTCTGAAACCCATGCCCTCAATGCCCCTGTATCTGTGGGGCGACGCCGCGTTTGCGCGCTATGAGGCCAGCTATTTCGACACTTGGCCGGGCATCTGGCGGCACGGCGACCGGCTGCGCATGCTGGACCATGGCGGCAGTTTCGTGCTGGGCCGGTCCGATGCCACGCTGAACCGCTTTGGCGTGCGGATAGGCCCGGCCGAGATCTACCGCACGATTGAAGGGATCGCAGGCATCGCCGACAGCCTTATTATTTGCGTTGAAGACGGCAAGGGCGGCTATTGGATGCCGCTTTTCGTGCAAATGGCCAAGGGCCAGGCGCTGGATGATGCCAAGCGCGCCGAAATCGTGCAGCGTTTGCGGCGTGAA
>JAIOXV010000038.1 GCA_021741465.1 Paracoccaceae bacterium | reverse complement strand
ACCCAAGTTTTCCCGCTCTTTCCGCCGGTGTCGATGGTGCTGACGGGCATGGGGTTCTGGGCCAAGCTGAACGCCGTGGCCCTGCCGGTGATCGTGCTGGTGCTGGTGGTTTTGGCGCATATGATGCGCATGACCCGCGCAGCCATTCTGAACGTCATGCAGTCGGCCTATATCGAAACAGCCGAGTTGAAGGGCCTGACACCGATGCAAGTGGTCTGGCGCCACGCCCTGCCCAACGCCATCGCACCTGTGGTGTCGGTGGTGATGTTGAACCTGGCCTATCTGGTTGTCGGTGTCGTCGTGGTCGAGGTGGTGTTCAGCTATAACGCGCTGGGCAAATATCTGGTCGATCATGTGACAAAACGCGATCTGCCGGTTGTGCAGGCGGTCGGGTTGATCTTTGCCGCCGTCTATATTTTCCTCAACATGGCGGCGGACATCATCGCCATCGTGGCCAACCCGCGATTGAGGCAGCCGAAATGAGAATACCTTTTTCCGCAATTCTGGGATTGGTGCTGACCGGTGGGTTTCTATTCATCGCGATCTTTGCCCAATGGCTGGCACCTTATGACATCACCTCGACCGTGGGCGGGGTCTGGGACGGACCGTCGGGCACCCATTGGCTGGGGACCGATACGATCGGCCGAGACATTTTCAGCCGCCTTATCTATGGCGCGCAGATAACCATCTTCGTGGCCTTGGCATCGTCGATCCTGTCCTTCTCGCTGGGCTCGTTCCTTGGGTTTCTGGCGGCCGTGCGTGGGGGCTGGATTGACCAGCTGTTGTCGCGCATCGTCGATCTGACCATGGCGATCCCTTCGCTGATTGTGGCCTTGGTCATGCTGTCTGTGTTGCCTTTGAACCTGACCGTTCTGATCTTCGTGATCGGTATTCTCGACAGCACGCGGGTGTTCCGCCTAAGCCGTGCCGTCGCGATGGACATTACCGTGATGGACTATGTCGAGGCCGCGCGCCTGCGTGGTGAGCGCCAAAGCTGGATCATCTTCCGCGAAATCCTGCCCAACGCCCTGTCGCCTTTGGTGGCCGAATTTGGCCTGCGCTTTATCTTTGCGGTGCTGTTCATCTCGACCCTGTCCTTCCTTGGCCTTGGCATTCAGCCGCCCCTGACGGATTGGGGCGGCATGGTAGGCGAAAACAAGGGCGGGCTGATCTATGGCAAATCGGCCGCCCTTGTGCCGGCAGGTGCCATCGCATTGCTGGCAATTTCTGTGAACCTTGTGGCAGACTGGATCTTGTCGCGCACCTCCAGCTTGAAAGGGGGCCGCGGTGGTTGAGTCCTTGTTGTCGTTCAAAAACCTGAAAATCGAAGCCACGGCCTATCCACCGGGCGAAGCACCGCGCCATGTCGTTTTGGTGGATGGGGTCTCTGTTTCGGTCGAAAAGGGCAAGGTTCTTGGGCTGATCGGGGAATCGGGTGCCGGAAAATCCACCATTGGACTTTCGGCCATGGCCTTTGGCCGGGGTGGGGTGCGCCTGACGGGTGGCGAGATCACGCTTAACGGCCGTGATATTCGTACCGCTGACGCCAGCGCGTTGCGCAACCTGCGCGGCAAAGAGGTGACCTATGTCGCCCAATCCGCCGCCGCCAGCTTCAACCCGGCCAAAAGGCTGATGGAGCAGGTGATCGAAACCTCGGTTTCCCACGGCATCATGACCAAGGCCGAGGCCGAGGCGCGGGCCGTGTCATTGTTCCGGCAGCTTTCGTTGCCGCATCCCGAAACCATCGGCGCGCGCTATCCCCACCAGGTTTCTGGCGGGCAATTGCAACGGGTGATGACGGCCATGGCGCTGTGTCCAAAGCCCGATCTGGTGATTTTCGACGAACCGACCACCGCGCTGGATGTCACGACCCAGATCGACGTGCTGGCCGCAATCAAGCGTGCAATCCGCGAAACCGGGGTGGCCGCACTTTACATCACCCATGACCTTGCCGTTGTGGCGCAGGTGGCCGATGACATTCTGGTGCTGCGCCATGGCAAAAAGGTTGAATACGGCAGCACAGACCAGATCATCAACACCCCGAAAGAAGCCTATACGCAGGCACTCGTTTCGGTCCGTTCCATCGACCATGCGGAAAAGCCGCATGCCGAAGCGGTTCTTTCCGTGCAGAACGTCACCGCGCGTTACAAGGGCACCAGTTTTGATGTGCTTCAAAACGTGACCGTCGATGTGGCGCCGGGCCAGACCCTTGCCATCGTCGGTGAAAGCGGGTCGGGAAAATCCACCCTTGCCCGTGCCATCACCGGCCTTCTGGCACCATCCTCGGGGCGCATCAATTTTGCCGGTCGCACGCTTTCGGCGGATTTGGCCGGGCGCAGCAAGGACGACCTGCGCGAATTGCAGATGATCTACCAGATGGCGGATGTGGCGATGAACCCGCGCCAGACCGTGGGCACCATCATCGGCCGCCCGCTGGAGTTTTATTTCGGTTTAAAGGGCGCTGAGAAAGAAAAGCGAATTCAAGAGCTTCTTGACCAGATCGAAATGGGCAAAGGCTTTGCTGAGCGCTACCCGGCAGAACTGTCAGGTGGCCAGAAACAGCGTGTCTGCATCGCACGTGCGCTTGCCGCAAAGCCAAAGCTTATCATCTGCGATGAGGTGACCTCGGCGCTTGATCCCTTGGTTGCGGACGGGATCTTGAAGCTGTTGCTTGACCTTCAGGCGCGCGAAAACGTGGCTTACCTTTTCATCACCCACGATCTGGCCACGGTCAAAGCCATCGCTGACAAGATCGCCGTGATGTTCAAGGGGCAGGTCGTGCGCTATGGCCAAAAGTCCGACGTGCTGGCCCCGCCCTTTGACGATTACACCGATCTGTTGCTGTCATCGGTGCCCGAGATGAAGCTCGGCTGGCTGGAAGACGTGATCCAGTCCCGCAAGATGGAAAGCGCTGGCAACTGAGTGCCCAAGCCTCAGCCCTTACGGGGGGTCTGGGCGCACAGGTGTAGCGGGTAAGCTGGGGAGAATGTCATGCGATTTGCCGCATTTTCATTTCTGTGCGCGGTGGCCCCGGCCTCGGCGGAAAGTTTTGCCATCGCGCCCGGGCCGGATGCCGAAAGCGCCCTGCAAGAAGCGTTGATCCTGGCCCAGCCCGGTGATGAGGTCGTGCTGGCCGCCGGACGCTTTGACATCAAGAACCAGCTTTCCCTTGATAACCCCGAGGTCACCTTGCGCGGTGCGGGGATGGATGCCTCGGTCCTGTCGTTCAAGGGCCAGACGGGCGGGGCCGAAGGGCTTTTGGTGACTGGCGATGATGCGGTGTTGAAGGATTTCGCGGTCGAAGACACCAAGGGCGACGCGATCAAGGCCAAGGACGTGAACGGCATCGCCTTTATCCGGGTGCGGGCCGAATGGACCAACGGACCTGACGCGGGCAATGGCGCTTATGGGCTTTACCCGGTGTCCTCGACGAATGTCCTGATTGATGGTGCCGTGGTCAAAGGGGCCTCGGACGCCGGGATTTATGTCGGCCAAAGTCAGAAGATCATCGTGCGCAACAGCCGGGCTGCGTTCAACGTCGCGGGGCTTGAGATCGAGAATTGCTACTATGCCGACGTTTATGACAATGTGCTGACCGACAACACCGGTGGCCTTTTGGTTTTTGACCTGCCCGCGTTGCCACAGCAGGGCGGCCATGACATCCGCTTTTTCCGCAACCAGTCTTTCGCCAACAACACCAAGAATTTTGCCCCTGAAGGCAATATCGTGGGGCTGGTGCCTGCGGGGACGGGCATGTTGGTGATGGCAAATTCCGACGTGGAAGTCTTTGACAATGATTTCCATGACAATCGGGGCGTCGGGATCATCATTGCCTCATATGTCAAAGACACCGAAGATCCGAACTACGACATCAACCCGCGCCGGGTGCATGTTCACGATAATCATTTCCGCGCCAATGGCCATGATCCTGATGACAGTGAATTCGGTGGCCTGCTGCGCGAGTTGTTTGGCGAAAGGGTGCCGCAGATCGTCTGGGATGGGGTGATGCCGATCTGGCGCTATCTGACCGTTGGGCAGGCCGCCGACCGCCAGCATTCCCTTCACGACAACGACATGGGCGATGAGCTGCCCTATGGCAACGCGGATTTCATCGGCAAGTTCGGCCTGACCTGGTTGCACGGCGTCAGCTTTGACGCGTCAGAGCATGCCGCAACACTGGCGCCTCTGGCCCCGGTTCAGGTGATTATCCGGGGCCGCGATGTATCGCACAAGGGGGCATGGGCGGAGATCGACAAGTGAAGGCAATCTTGGCCTTTTGTCTGCTGGCCGGCCCGTGCCTGGCCGAGGTGAACAGCGCAGCAATCCTGGCGCCGCGCCCGCCCAAGTTGCTGTCAGACTATGGGTTTTTCACAGATTTGGCAGCGGGGCAGGCCGATGGCCAGATGGTGCCTTATCATCTGGCAACCGCGCTTTTCAGCGATTATGCCGAAAAAGACCGCTATATCTTTACCCCTGCACCTGCCGCCTATCAGACCGAAAAGACACTGGAATTTCCGGTTGGGGCCGCAATCATCAAGACGTTTCGGTATGCGGATCACAAGGTTGAAACCCGCGTGCTTGTGCATCAAGAGGCGGGCTGGAAAGCCTTCCCCTATGTCTGGAATCCGCAGGGCACCGAGGCAGAGTTGAAGCTGGCCGGGGCCGACATGGCCGTGCAAAGCCCCAAGGGCACCGTGGCCTATCACGTGCCAAACGCCAACCAATGCAAGGGGTGCCATGTGAACAGCGACAAGGCCTTTACCCCCATTGGCCCCAAGGTGCGCAATCTGAACACAGGCGGCCAATTGGCCGCTTTGGTGGCCGCAGGGGTTCTGCGCGAAGCCCCCGCGGATGCCCCCGCCATGCCCCAGGCTTTTGACACGGCCGCGCCGGTCGAGGCGCGCGCCAGGGCCTATCTGGATGTGAACTGCGGCCATTGTCATGCGCCCGGCCTGCCCGCCGACACCTCGGGCCTTTACCTTCACTGGGACGAAAGCGTGCCCGCGCATCTGGGCATCATGAAGCGTCCGGTTGCGGCAGGGCGCGGGGCTGGGGATTTGGCTTTTGATGTCGTTCCCGGTGATCCAGAGGCGTCAATTCTGCTTTATCGCATGGCGGCCACCGATCCAGGCTATATGATGCCCGAAATGGGCCGGTCACTGGCCGATGCCGAAGGGGTCGCCCTGATCCGAGAGTGGATTGCAGGGCTTGACCACTAGGATCGGACAGGTGGGATCAGACGGCCGGGATTGAAAGACGGGGATAGGCTATGACCAAACGCAAACTTTTGCTGATCATCCTGGATGGTGTGCCCTATCGCAATTGGCGCAGGCTGTTTGGCAATCTTGAAGGCTGGGTCGCCCAAGGCGCGGCGCGGGTGCATCGCATTCGGGCGGTGCTGCCCTCGACCTCTGCGTCTTGCTATGCATCCATCCACACCGGTGTGCCGCCGCAGGTCCACAAGGTTTGGGGAAATGAGGCGGTTTACCGGCTGACCCAACCTGACATCTTCTCGCAAACCACCAAAGCGGGCCTGAAAACTGGCGCTGTTACCCACAGTTTCTGGTCAGAAATGTTCAACCGCGCGCCGTTCGATTTTGTGCGCGACATCGAATATGATGAACCCACCGGCCCCATCACTCATGGCCGTTTCCACACCATGACGGGTTATGGCAACATCAACCAGATGACGCCGTCAGATGTTGATCTTTTCGCCACGCTTACCCGGATGACCGAAGTCCACGGCATTGATTACGGCATCTTGCACACTTGCACGCTGGACAGCATGGGCCATCGATTTTATCACGACTGCGAAGAAATGGATAACGCCTGCTACATGATGGACGCCATGCTCGCGCCTTTTCTCAGCCGCTGGCTTGATACGGGATATGAGGTGATCGTGACCGCCGACCACGGGCAGGACGAACGCGGTCATCACGGCGGCACGGGCGAATTGCAGCAAGATGCCGCTTTTTATTACTTTGGCAGCAGCGATATGCCCGCAGGCGATGTCGTGCTGGACCAATTGGCGCTGGCACCGTCCATTCTGACGCGCCTTGGCGTCGCGGTGCCCCCCTCTATGAAGGTGCCGTCTTTCTTCAGCGCCTTAAGGCCGCGTCAAACCGCGTAGCCGACACGCTCCTCGTCAAGGATCGCCTTTAGCTCCCGCAGATGGGCCTCGGCGAAACCGGGATAGGCCTCCCATTCTTGGGCGGTTTTTTCGGCAATGGCATCGGGCAAAACCCGCAATGCTTTGCCGGTTTGTAAGGCGCGGATGTAAGTTTCTGCCGACCGCTCAAAGTAATAAAGCCTGTTGAACGCCTCGGCAACGGTCTGGCCAATGACCAAAACGCCATGATTGCCCATCACCATCGTGGTGATCTTGGGGTCTGCCAGCATATGGGCGCAGCGTGCGCCTTCTTCTTCAAAGGCCATGCCGCCGTAATGGTCATCTACCACATGCCGGCCAAAGAACATCGCGGTGTTCTGGTCGATGGCGGGCAGGCGGCTGTCGGCAAGGCTGGCCAGAACCGTGGCGTGGATCGAATGCACATGCATCACACAGCGCGCATGGGGCAGGGCGCGGTGAAGAGACCCGTGCAGGCCCCAGGCCGTCGGGTCGGGCGCGTCTGGGCGTGCCATGGTGCCTGGATCGTTGGCGTCAATCTCGACCAGGCTAGAGGCGGTGATGCGCGAAAAGTGCCGCCCGTTCGGGTTGATCAGAAACCTGCTGCCTTCGGGGTTTGTTGCAAGCGAAAAATGGTTGGCCACGGCTTCGTGCAGGTTCAGCCGCGCGGTCCAACGAAATGCCGCCGCCATGTCGACGCGTTCGGCCCAATTTGTCATGTTCGCGACAGGGGCGTTCATGGGGTTTCTCCTTTGGCAAAGGCGGCAATTGCGGTGACAATGCGGGTGAAGCTGGCCGCTGCGCGGGGCACGGTTGCGCGGGCACGCAGATAGCCATGCACCAGCCCGGGTTCCAGCACCCAGCGTGCCCTACCACCTGCTGCGGTGATCGCGGCGGCATAGTCGCGCGCGTCATCGGCCAGCGGATCGCATTCGGCGCTGATCGCAAGGGTCGGCGGCAGGTGGGCGAAATTTGTATCGCGCAGCGGTGAGACCGTCGGATCTGCCGCAGGCGGTGGCGCGCCGTGGCGAATGTCTTTGTAAAACAACACATCATCACGGGTCAGCATGGGCGCATGGGCATGGGTCAAATAGCTGCCCTTGTCCATATCGCCGCCAAGACCGGGATAGATCAGCACCTGGCCCAGAATGGTAACATCGCTGCCCCGCAAGGCATGGCTGGCCGCTGCCGCAAGGTTGCCGCCAGCGCTGTCGCCGGCCAAGACCACCGGGCCTTCCTTGCCCAAGGCGGAAATGACGGCGCAGCTGTCGTCAAAGGCGGCGGGGTGTTTGTGTTCGGGCGACAAACGATAATCAACTGCAACCACCTTCAGCCCGGTTCGAGCGCGGATTTCGGCGCAAACGTCGTCATGGCTGTGCAGCCCGCCGACCACGAATCCACCGCCGTGCAAATAGACTACCGCCGGGGCGGCGCCGGGGTAAACCCGGCAGGGCACGCCCGCAAGCGTTGCGTCATGCGCGGTGACACCGGGCGGATAGCCCTGAAAGAACACCCGGCACATCCGGTCATAAATCGCCCGCTGGTCCGCAATGCCCAGCGTTGCGGTGTCTGGCGGATAGGCCGCATCAGTCGCCTTGATGAAATCCCAAGTCGGGGCGTCGATAAGGGTTTGGTAATCTTGGGCTGTCATGCTGGGGTCCGAACATATGCATTGGGGTGTCGGCTGACAGCACCCATCATGGCGGCAAAGACTGCCTGCGGCAATGGCCAAGGATGGCCTTCATTTACCATATGCCTGCCAGGAATTGTGCCAACTTTAGGCGCAATTAACCAACATTAAGAATGAAAGGGCCACGCAAGGACTGTAGAGATGACTTTACTCAATTCCTTCGATCCGCAAACGGCTACAGTTGTTGGTTTTGGCATCAACACCTTGCTTATCACGTCAGAGGCCAAACAGGGCGCTCTGGCGCGGAAGCTGGCGGGAATGGGCTGCAGGATCGAAACTTGCGATGAGATATACTATGCGCTTGACCGCGTGATGGATGGCCCGCAGGACTTTGAACTTGTGGTGGTTGATTGCGACAGCATGGGTGGATTGGGCCAGGGCCGCCGCGTGCATGCGCTTTTGAAGGCAACCGGGCGCTGCATTCCAATGATGCTGGTCAGCAAGGAATGTGAAGCACAAAGCTTCCCATTCACCCGCTATGAACCAACGGTCTTGCGCGCGCCTGCAAGTTCCATTTCCCTGCGCGTCGGATTCGAACATGCCATGCAGGAGCGCCTGCTGATGGCACGGGCCAGCTGACCAAGCGCGGCCATGAAAAAGGGGCAAGCCTTGGCCCGCCCCTTTCTAAAATCTCTCGCAGCAGCTTATGCCAGCGCCAGATTGATCGCAGATTCGCGGCCGTCGCGGCTTGCTTCGATATCGAAGGTGACCGCTTGGCCGTCTTGCAGCGACCGCAGGCCAGCACGCTCGAGTGCTGTGATATGGACGAACACGTCCTTCTTGCCGCCTTCCGGGGCGATAAAGCCGTAGCCTTTGGTTTCATTGAACCATTTCACGGTGCCATTTGCCATCGTGATGTCTCCTGTCTTACTTGCCGCCCACGACATTGCAGCGGCCCGGCCAGTCAACTTTTGGTCGAATGCTGTGGCCGAAAACGGAGACAGAGATCGAGTAGAGATAACATAGCCCCTTTTATATGGGGCCGAAAACCGCATGGATCAAGGAAAAATCTGCGATCAGGCGTGTTCTGCAGCCATGTCCGGGCCTGCTTGGCGCGGCGTCGAAGACAGGGCAATCAGAACCAGGGCAAGACCGATCCCGCCAAGCGACCACATGCCAAGGGCAATAAGCCAGCTTGCGTTAAACAGGAAAAAGGCCACCAGCGCCGAGAAAAAGCCGGCCATTCCGCCAAAGATCACCGCTACAGTTGCCATGATGGCCTCCCTTGTTCCGATACCCTTTCGTCTGCCCAGATTCAGGCAAGAAAGTGGCAGAAGCGGGGAGTCTTTGTGCGCAGGGTCAGAATCTGCGCCGCGCACGCAGCGCGGCCCCGATCGTGCCATCGTCAAGATAATCCAACTCACCGCCAACCGGCACGCCTTGGGCAAGGCTGGAAATCTGCACGTCAGCCCCCGCCAAGGCATCGGCGATGTAATGTGCGGTGGTTTGGCCATCCACAGTGGCATTCAGGGCCAGAATGATTTCGCGTGTGTTTTCGTCGGCCACCCTGGCCACCAGTCTTGGGATGCCAAGCTCATCCGGGCCGACTGCATCCAGCGCCGAAAGGGTGCCGCCCAATATGTGATATCGGCCTTTGAAGACCTGGCCGCGCTCCATTGCCCAAAGATCGGCCACGTCTGCCACAACGCAAATTTCACCAGTGGCGCGGGTTGGGTCGGCGCAAATGGGGCAAAGCTCTGCCGTGCCGATATTGCCGCACACCACGCAATCGCGCGCATTCAGCGCCACCGTCGCCATGGCCTGCGCCAAGGGTGCCATCAACTGCCCGCGTTTTTTCAAAAGCGCCAGCACCGCCCGGCGTGCCGAGCGTGGCCCAAGCCCGGGCAAACGGGCCATCAAATCGATCAGCGCCTCGATATCGCGGGTGCCGTCCATGTCTTAGAAGGGCAGCTTGAAATCGGCTGGCAAACCAAGGCTTTGTGTCAACTTGACCATTTCCTGCTGGGTGCGCGCGGCGGCCTTGGCTTGGGCATCGTTCAGCGCGGCAAGGATCAGATCCTCGATCACTTCCTTTTCGGAAGGCACAAGGATTGACGGATCAATATCCAGCCCGGTGATTTGCCCCTTTGCCGTGGCCCGTGCCTTGACCAGCCCCGCGCCCGCCTCTCCGATCACGACCGTGCGCGCAAGGTCTTCCTGCAATTCGCCCATTTTGGCCTGCGCATCCTGCGCGGCCTTCATCATCTTGGCCATATCGCCAAGCCCACCCAAGCCTTTCAGCATCTGGTCACTCCGGTTGTTCGGCCCACAAGATATGCGCGGTTGGTGGCAGGATCAAATTTCTTCGAAGAAATTTTCAAATCTTTTCGAAAAACTTCGCGGATGCCATTCAGCCGTCCTCGAACGGGTCCCATTCATCTTCGACTTCGGGCAGGGCTTCAGCCAGCGCGGCTGCGGCCATCGCTTCGGGGGTGCGGATGTCTGCGATCTTTGCGCCGGGAAAGGCAAGCATTGCTGCCTGAACCAGCGGGTTTTCCAACGCTTCGGCCCGGGCCGAGTTTTCTTCAGCGTCGCGGTCTTCGGCAAGGGTCGGCGCGCCGCCTTCATTCACCACCGAGATGCCCCAGCGCAGGCCGGTCCAGCCCTGCAGGCGTTGAGAAAGCCGTGCGGCAAGGTCCGCACGGGCAAGCGGGCTGGGCTGAAACTCAATCCGGCCGGGGGCATAGCGCACCAGCTTGACCCCGTCTTCAACCTCTTTCAGCAAAAGCATGTCGCGCTTGTCGCGGATCAGATCGATGACATGCAGAAAGGTCGGCAAGGCAATGGCTGGCGCTTGGGCAAGGGCCGTTGCTTGCCCGCCGCTCATCGTGGGGCCCCGCGCCGGGGCCATGGGTGCGCCCATCATCGGCGCATGGACGGCGCCACCATAAGGCCCGCCCGCGGGTGCGCCGCCAGGCGCAGGGCCGGGTGCGGCTTGCGATTGCAGCTTTTTCACCAGCGATTCGGGGTCGGGCAGGTCGGCCACATGGGTCAGACGGATGACGGCCATTTCGGCCGCCATCATCGCATTCGGTGCAAGCGCCACCTCTTCAATCGCCTTCAAAAGCATTTGCCACATGCGGCTGAGAACCCGCATCGGCAAACGCCCGGCCATATCAAGCCCGCGGCTGCGTTCCTCGGGCGGGGTTGTTGGGTCTTCGGCGGCTTCAGGCGTGATCTTGATAACCGAAATCCAGTGGGTGATTTCGGCCAGATCACGCAAAACCGCCATAGGGTCTGCGCCATCTGAATATTGCGCGGCCAGTTCGGCCAAAGCTTCGGGGGCTGCACCACGCATGATCATGTCAAACAGGTCAAGAACCCGGCCCCGGTCGGCAAGGCCCAGCATCGCGCGCACCTGATCGGCGTTGGTTTCCCCCGCGCCATTGGAGATTGCCTGATCCAGAAGGCTTGTCGCATCCCGTGCCGATCCTTCGGCCGCCCGCGTGATCAGCGCAAGCGCACCCTCGGTAATCTCGGCAGCTTCCGATTTCGCGATCTTGGACAGAAGGCCCATCATCACCTCTGGCTCGATCCGTTTCAGATCGAACCTTTGGCAGCGCGACAGCACCGTCACCGGAACTTTGCGAATCTCGGTGGTGGCGAAGATGAATTTCACATGGGCAGGCGGTTCTTCCAGCGTCTTAAGCAACGCGTTGAACGCCGCAGTCGACAGCATGTGCACTTCGTCGATGATGTAAACTTTGAACCGCGCCGATGCCGCACGATAGTGAACAGAATCAATGATTTCACGGATGTCGCCCACGCCGGTGCGGCTGGCGGCATCCATTTCCAGAACGTCTACATGGCGGCCTTCTGCAATGGCGCGGCATGGTTCGCACTGGCCACACGGCTCGGTCGTTGGGCCGCCGCTGCCGTCAGCCCCCACACAGTTCAGCCCCTTGGCGATGATGCGCGCCGTGGTGGTCTTGCCGGTGCCACGGATGCCCGTCATGATAAAGGCATGCGCGATGCGGTCTGCCGCAAAGGCATTTTTCAGCGTGCGCACCATGGCCTCTTGTCCGACCAGATCGGCAAAGGTTTCGGGGCGGTATTTGCGGGCAAGAACCTGATAGGCTGGTGCCGGGGTCTGCGTTTCGGAGTCTGACATAATGCCTCGGGGGGTGCGTGCGGATCAAAGACTAGACGCTTGGGCGGCAGAGGTAAACCGATGATGCAGATTGCACAGCTTGTGGGCGCGGCAGGGCAGATCGGGATTTGTCCGATGCCGGGGCGCGAGGGCGGCTATGCCCAAGATCTGCAGGCAATGCTGGCCTGGCAGCCGTCGTTGGTGGTGAGCCTGACCGAAATGGGCGAGTTGACGGCGCGCGGTGCCGCTGGCCTGCCCGCCGATCTTGCGGCGGCTGGGGTGGCTTGGCTGCACCTGCCCATTCCCGATTTTGGCACGCCTCCGGCAATGATGCGCTTGCGCTGGGCCGAGACGTCGGTCCGGCTTCGTGGCGCGTCACGGCTTTTGGTGCATTGCATGGGGGGATGCGGTCGGTCAGGGATGATTGTGCTGCGTCTTATGGTCGAAGCGGGTGAAGACCCGGATGCCGCTTTGGCCCGGTTGCGGGCCGCCCGCCCCTGCGCGGTCGAAACAAAGGCCCAGATGCGTTGGGCATTCGGGGCTTGATCGCGGCAGGTTTTGGCGCGAAGGGAAGATAAATGCAGGAGGCGCCCATGGCAAAGATCGCCATTCTTACCGTTTCTGACCGCGCGTCGCGGGGCGAATATGAAGACAGGGGCGGTCCGGCCTGCGAAGAGTGGTTGCGAAAGGTCATCACATCGCCGGTCGAGATTCTGCGCCGGATCACACCCGATGGTCGCGCCGAAGTGGCCGCGGCGCTGGGCGATCTGGCCGACACCTGGGGCGCTGACCTTATCCTTGCAACCGGTGGAACCGGGCCAAGCCCCCGCGACCAGACTCCCGAAGCGGTGGCCGATGTCATTGGCTTTGTCCTGCCCGGTTTTGGCGAGGCGATGCGCGCGGCCAATGGCAACGTGGTGGCCACCGCGATCCTGTCACGACAAGGGGCAGGGGTGCGCGGAAAGACCCTTATCATCACGCTGCCCGGCAGCCCGAACGCGATTTCGACCAGCCTTGAAGCGGTTTTCGCGGCGGTGCCCTATTGTCTTGATCTGATCGGTGCTGCCCGCGTTGAAACTGACCCTGCGGTCATCAAGGCGCACCGACCGAAGGGCGCATAAGGCCCAACGGCGATCAGGCCCCGGCGCCGGTGGATTCCAGCAGTTGAACGGCATTGATCTGCCATCCATCAGCGGTTTCAACCATCTGATAATCCAGCAGATGTGATCGGCCCGCCTGATCGGTTATCAGCACCCTTTGCCAAAGGCCGCCGGCCACTTCGCGCAGGTCAAGCATCTTGGCGGCTTTGGGCCGATGTACCATCGGATAGCCTTGCGCGACCATACGCCCAAAGTTTTCGGGCGTGCCGAAAATGGCTTTGATGTTCGGCGAGGCATAGCTGAAGGCGGTGACGAAGTCATCGACCTCAAGCGCCTTCAACTGGCTTTCAATGGTGGTCTTGATCGGGGCTTCTTGCGCCATGGCGGGCAAGGCGAGCAGCAGGCTTGCAAGGAAAAGGCGCGTGGGAAAAAGGCGCATCGGAACCTCCCTGTTGGTAACAGGGAAGATAAGGCGATTTCGCAAAAGGAAATAGCCCAGCGTTTGCCGTTTCAGGAAAAGGCCCGCGAAAGCGCTTTGCTTCAGGCGATCACGCCGCCAAAAGGCCGCCAGAAAGCCCTTTGTCGATCAGTGCGATGGATTCCTCGATGCCGTAAAGCGCGATGAACCCGCCAAACCGTGGCCCGTCCGAGGCCCCCAGAAGCACCTCGTAAAGTGCCTTGAACCAATCGCGCAGCGGCTCAAACCCGTGGTCCTTTCCAACGGCGAAGACCATGCTTTGCAAGGCTTCGTCATCCAGCCCGCCTTGCCATTCCGCCAGCCGCGCGCGCAAGTCTTCCATTGCTGCGCGTTCCTGATCGGAAGGCAGGCGGAACAGCCGCGTCGGGGCGATCTTGTCGGCGTAATAGCGCACGGCAAAGCCTGCGGCCGCGTCGAGATCGGGGTTCTTTTCGGGGCTGGCATCCGGGGCATAGCGCTTGATGAACCCCCAAAGCCCCTTGGCGTCTTTTGCCCCTGCTACAGAGGCAAGGTTCAAAAGCATGCTGAAAGGCACCACCATACGCGACTGCGGCGGTGTGCCACTGTGGATATGCCAAACCGGATTGTTGACCTGCATATCAATGGCTTGGCTGGGGTATGCGCGCAGTTGCTGGTGGTATTCGTCTACCGCGCGGGGGATCACATCGAAGTGCATCCGCTTTGCGGTTTTGGGCTTTTGGTACATGAAATAGGACAGGCTTTCGGTTGACGCATAGGAAAGCCATTCGTCGATGGTCAGCCCGTTGCCCTTTGACTTCGAGATTTTCTGGCCCTGATCGTCCAGGAACAATTCATAGGTCATATGGTTCGGCTTGCGCCCGCCCAGCACTTCGCAAATGCCATCATAGATCGGGGTGTTGGTGGAATGGTCCTTGCCATACATTTCAAAATCCACATCCAGCGCCGCCCAACGGGCCCCGAAATCGGGCTTCCATTGCAGTTTGACATGGCCGCCAGTGACGGGAAGGGTCCATTCGCGGCCGGTCTCATCATCAAAGGTGATGGTGTGGTTCTTGGCGTCGACATGCTTCATCGGCACATAGAGGACCCGGCCCGTTTCGGGGTGGATCGGCAAGAAGCAGGAATAGGTTTGCTGGCGTTCGTCGCGCAAGGACGCCAGCATGATTTTCATGATGGCATCATAGCGCTCGGTCGCCAGACGCAGGGTGTCGTCAAACCGGCCTGACTTGTAGAATTCGGTGGCCGAGATGAATTCGTATTCGAAGCCGAATGTATCAAGAAACCGCCGCAACATGGCGTTGTTATGGTCGCCAAAGCTGTCGTAAAGCCCATAAGGGTCGGGCACCGAGGTAAGCGGTTTTTGCATGTGGCCGCGCAGCATTTCTTGCTGGGGTACGTTTTCAGGCACTTTGCGCATGCCGTCCACATCATCGGAAAAACAGATCAGACGGGTGGGAATGTCTGAAATCAGCTCGAAAGCGCGGCGGATCATCGTGGTGCGGGCCACTTCGCCAAAGGTACCGATATGCGGCAGACCCGAGGGGCCATAGCCGGTTTCGAAAAGGACATAACCTTTTTCCGGGTCTTTCTTTTCATAGCGTTTGAGAACGGCGCGGGCCTCTTCGAAGGGCCAGGCTTTCGATGTCATTGCAGCATCACGAAGTGCGCTCATGGTCATGTCCTCAAACACCGCCGACTCTGTGTCGGGCGGGCATTTGTGCCATATTGCCATGGGCGGTTGGCGTCAATAATCTCGCCGCAGATGCAAAAGGAAATGACCATGTCGAAAACCGCCCCGATGTCTGCGCAGGATGCGCTTGTTGCCGTGATGGTGGCAGCGTCGGCCAGCGATCAGCACATGAGAACTGCCGAGTTGATGGCCATTCAAAGCATGGTCAATCATATGCCGGTTTTTGCCAATTATGACGTCGACCGTATTCGCCGGGTCAGTCAGATTGTCTTTGACCTTTTTGAAGAGGAAGACGGGCTTGATGCCTTGTTTGGCCTGATCCGCGAAGCCCTGCCCGAGCGGTTGAACGAGACGGCCTATGCCTTGGCCTGTGATGTGGTGACCGCTGATGGCAACCACAGCCAGCTTGAATTGCAGATGCTGGAAGAGGTGCGCGAAGAACTTCAGATCGACCGGCTGCACGCTGCGGCCATCGAGTGGGGTGCGCGGGTGCGGCACCTGACCCCTTAACCGCGCAACCTGTCAGGGCCGCTGCATGTGTAGGCCTTGGTGGTGCGCGACTGAAAAAAGGGCAGGCGATTAAGCCTGCCCTTTTTTCTATTGTGCGGCAAATCTGCGCGGCTTTAGTAGACGTCTCCTGCCTTTACCCGGCTGGAAAATTCGGTCGTCCCGCCTTTGGCCAGAACCTTGGCCTGTTTGACCCATTCATCGCGCGTTACGCGGCCTTTGAACCCTTCAAGGTTGTCATCGACCCAAGCGATTTCCTTGGCAGACCATTCGGCGATCTGGTCAAAGTGGAAAAAGCCCAGCTTGTGGCACAGGATTTCCAGTTTCGGCCCAATGCCTTTGATCATTTTCAGATCATCGGCCTTGCCACCTCGGGCTTTGTCCAGACCTTTCGGTTTGGCCGGGGCCTTGTCATCTGCCTTTGCTTTGGCTTTGGCTTTGGTTTCAGGCGCGGCCGTGGTCTTTTCGGCGGCTTTGGCCGCTGGTTTTGCAATGGCCACGGGCTTCGCATTTGCCTCAGCCTTTGCTTTGGGCTTCGCTTCTGCTTTGGCTTTTGGCGGTGCTTCGGCCTTGACCACGGCGGGCGCGGACATCAGCGGTGCGGCCGGGCTTGGTGCCGGGGCGCTGGCCGTTGCGTTGGCGGCTGCGGCAGTTGCGTTGGCGGCTGCGGCAGTTGCTGCGGAAGCTGCCATTGCGCTGGCAGCCGCCGTTTCCGCTTCGGCTGCAGCGGCTTTGGACTTGGCCAGATCAGCTTCAAGGGTGGCAATGCGGGCGCCTTGATCGCGACCTTTGGCAGTGCAGGCGTCAAGGGATGCGCGCAGGCCATCCGCTTCGGCTGTGTCTATTGTGGCGGTGTTGCGGCGGCCCCAGATCAGCCAGCCAACCAAAACCCCCAACAGGGCCGCCAGAAGCAGAAGCACCCAGATTTCGCCCAGAAGAAAACCCCAGCGTTGAAACATGTCTCACTCCTTTACTCGTTCTGTTTAAGGGTCACTCTGACCATTGGATCGTGGTGCGGCGGTTCTTCGCGCGCCCGTCGTCGGTGGAATTGTCGGCAATGGGCAAAGCATCGCCAAAGCCCACGGCCTTCAGCGCGCTGCCCGGCACCCCGCGCAACAACATCTCGCGCCGTACGGCGGTGGCGCGGCGCTGCGAAAGGCCAAGGTTTGCTGTGGCATCGCCCACATTGTCGGTATGCCCGCCGATCACCGCCCTAAGGCCCGCATCTTCAGCGCACCGCGCCAAGATTGCAGCCAGATCATTGACGACGCGAATGGCGGATCCGTCCAGCGCGTCCGATCCGGTGACGAAATTGATGGTGGCATTGGCCAGCACGGCATCGGCGGCAGATTGGCAGCCTTGCAGCCCAAGGTCGATTTGCGGCACTGCCAGCCAGTAGCCGCCCATGAACCGTTCGTCGGCCCCGGTCGCGGCATTGGTCCGACGCTGGCCGTTTTCGCCGGTTGCGGTGACGGTAGAAAGGGTCACGCCCATACCGGGAAGTTTGGCCGAAAGCGCCTCTTGCAGCGGCCCGGTGTCAACGCCGCCTTGCACCCCGATGTCAAGGCGCTGTGCCTCGGGTGTTGCGGTGAGTTTCAGGGTTTCGATCTGGCCCATCACATCCTTGATGGCCGCAAACATACCCAGATCGCCCATCTCGCCCATCATGGCCTGTTTCACCTCGCCCGAAATGGCGGAAAGGCCCATGGCCTTGGCGATGGCCGCGAGATCAAGGCCCTTGGGAAGTTTGCCGCTGGCGGTCGCGCCGTTGCTTGCCGAATAGTCCAATGTCCAGGCAGCAGGGGTGCCATCATCCAGCAATGTGATCGACTTGGTCACATTGCCTTGGGGCAGGGCGGCAAGGGCGGCATCCACGGCTGCGGCCTCATCCGGGCCTGCCGCCTCGCCCGTAAGGTCAAGCTGGTTGTCGGAAAGGCGAAGCTGCCCTGTGTCAAGCGCCCCGAGTGCGCCAAGCCCGGCCTTGGCCAGATCGGCCCAACCATCAGGGGCACCGGCGGCAAGGGTCAGGCCCGCGGCACTATCGCCAAGGGTGCCTGCCAGATCGGCGCGCAAGGCTTCGGTCGGGATATGGCCGGTGGCGCCCATGCCTGCACCATCGCGCGTTGCACCAAAGGTGAAGGGGCTGATGGTTTCCAGCACGGTCATTTCGGATGTCACCTTGCGGCGGGCATCAAGGGCCCGAAGCTGTGCCATCAGCGCGTCCGCTTCGGCCTGACCATTGGCGATGCCCGAAAGGTGAATGTCGCGGCCCGAGACGGCGGCAGTCACGCCATGGACCGATCCTGCAACCACCGCTTCGGCCAAGCCTTGCACCTGATGCTCGATGCGCGGGGCATCGTGGCCATGTGCCCACCAACCCAAACCCAACAACCCCACGACGAAGACGCCGATACCCAACCCTTTACTCACGAACTTTCCCCCAACGGAATTTACTATTCGGAAGGGTTACACCCGATCGTTAACGGTTCAAGGGGAAGTTTTCGCCGCAGACCCCAATATTACATGGAAATCCCGGCCATGCGCGCGCCATCCAGCAGTGTTGGCGCCAGGTGATGCGACCAGCGCCCAGTGGCTGGGCCAACATCGGGAACCTGCACCACGATGCAACCGGCGCGGTGCGCGGCCTCGGCCCCGGTTTCGCTGTCTTCAAAGACAAGACAGCGCCCGGGGGCCACGCCCAACCGCTCGGCCGCCAGAAGATAGGGGTCGGGGGCGGGTTTTGGTGCGGTGACATCGGCAAGCGTCACCACCGTATCGAAAAACACATCCAGCCCGGTAAGGCGCAGTTTGTGGTGCGCCTCGTCCCGGCCCGATGAGGTGACAATCGCCATCGGCCGGTGGCGCGCCGACAAAAGCGCAAGCGCACCGGGTTTCAGTGGCAGGTCTTGGTTGATCGCGGCGACAAAGGCGTTGTGCCAATGGGCTTGAAGGCCCTTTTGGTCAAGCGCGGGCAGGGCGGCCCCGATTATGCCCGCCGCGGTGGGCAGATCAACGCCGACCAAACGCTGCATGAAGATCTTGTCAACCGGATGGCCCATTGCGGCAAAGGCCTGCATACCGGTCTGAAGCGCCACCGTTTCGGTGTCGATCAGCGTGCCATCAAGGTCGAAGAGAAGGGCGTCAAAGGGCATGGGTCGGCCATATGGGAAAGTTGCCCGACCCTTAGCCGATCATAACTGCAGACGAAAGCGCTGAAAACCGGTGGGCAATGGCCCGATCAGGCCAAGTCCGGCGACATTGGCGCTGTAATTGGCCGCGCCCGGCCCGCTGTCAAACAGAACCGAGGTGCCGGGCATCGGGGCAAAGGCCCAGCCCGCGCGGTTGGGTGGCGCGACGGGGCTTTCGGCGGCAACATATTCTTGCACCACGCGCCGAAGGGGGCGGCTTTCCTCCATCACCACTTCGGCAGGATTGGTGCCCGCAAAGCCCGCACCGCCACTGGCGCGATAGCTGTTGGTCACCAATATGAACGGCTGGTCGTCATCGACAGCAACGCCTTCGTGGCGCAAGCCGACAATCCGCTTTGCACCGGGGTTCGCTACGTGGCCCCGCGCATCAAAACGGGCAGGTTGCGACAGATCGACACCAAAGGTCAGCCCATGGATCATGTCGAAATTATAGGCCGGGAAATCGGGGTTGATAAGGCGGGCATCTTGGGCGCCCGGCTTTACCTGAAAAAACAGACTGACCGCGCGTTCTAGCCATGCCGACAGATCCCGCCCGACCACCCGCAATGCCACGGGGCTGTTGGGGTGGATGTAAAGATCGGCCATGTGGCAGGCGGTCAAGGGGCCAGGGGGGATATCGGTGTAATTCGAGGGCCCACCCCGCCCACCCGCCTTGAAAGGGGCCACCGAAACCAACATCGGCAAGCCGGCCTCGGGGCGACCAGCCAGCAAGCCGCGCATGTTGCGTTCCTGCGCCGATGCCAGAAGGTTTTGCACCGGGCTTTGTCCGATCAGGGCAAAGTAGGAATGCAGCGCCACGGCGGTTTGACCAACCGGTTGGCCCGCCCGCTGGCGCATGGCGGCGGTCGCGCAGGCGACGGTTCCGGCAATGGCAGGATCGGCACTGGTCAAGGGGATGATCTGGCCCGATGGGCCCGTGCGCTGGGCCACGGGGCGCAAGGCCACCTTATGCCCCATCACCCGCCAGCGCGCGCCGTCATGGCCAAGCACAAGGTCAATCACCCCCAGATGTGAGCCATAAAAGCCGGGCATGACCAATGGCTTGTCATGCGCGAATGCGGCCTTGGCGCTGGGCACACCGCCCATTTCGCTGTGCGAGGGGGGCGGAAACACCTGATGCGTGTGGCCTGACACAACCGCATCAATCCCATCAAGAGCTGCCAGCGCGCAGGAAACATTCTCGGCCTCAAACCCGTTTTCTTCGGTGGGGGTCTCGGCCCCCAGCCCGGAATGCGAAAGGGCAATCACGATATCGGCCCCCGCCCGGCGCAGCCCTGCTTCGGCGCGGCGGGCACTGGCCAGAATTCCGCGGGTGGCAAGGCGGCCCTCCAGGTGCCGTCGTTCCCAAAGCGCGGTCTGCGGCGGCAGGAAACCAAGCAGCCCGATCGTCACCTTGTGGCGCGTTCCGGTCTGGTCGGTCAGCCAGCGCTCCAGCAGCAAATGGCGCGTCAGAAACGCCCGCGAACGCCCGCCGGAAGGGCTGAGTTTGACAAGATTTGTGGTCACCACCGGAAAATCTGCCTGCGCCAGCGCGCACCGCAAAAGTGCAAGACCATTGCTGAATTCATGATTGCCAAGGGTTGCGGCATCATATCCCAGCTGGTTCATAGCCGCGATCATCGGATGGGTCCGTGTGGTGCCGGATTTGCACGTTTCGGCAATATGATCGGCCAGCGGGCTGCCGTTCAGAAAGTCGCCATTGTCCAGCAAAATGCTGTCACGAACCTCGGCGCGGGCTTCGGCGACGAGGGTCGCGATCTGGGCAAGGCCACGGTCGGGGGCAGGCTGATTGGTCAGGTCATCCCACGGCAGGACATGGGCATGCAGATCTGAGGTGGCCATGACGCGCAAATGCAGCCGCCTTTGATCCCTTTCCCCCTGCACCGAAATGTCATTCGACGAAAGCAGATTTGGCGCAGTGTTGCCTGACCCCATAAACGTTTTCCTTTGAACTTTGCACAGCCGGCGGCACCCGCAGTTGAGCAAGGCAATTGGTAAATGTTGAAAAAATGGCATTGGCTAAGAGCACTGTATCTGCATTTATCTCCTATAAGTTGTATTATTGACAAGCCCTTCTCCTCACTTGCCTGTTTGATCTTGCACGGCAGTTCATGTCAGATGCCGAAAAGACACGTCGGGGTCGACCGGCTGGCAAGGGTTGGGGGCAGCTATGCGGCATCGTGATGAGGTAACCTTCGGGGCATCGGGGCTGGACCGCGCGGCGTGGCTGCGCGGAAACGATCTTGAACTGGCCCATGCCAAAGAAACCGGGCTGGTGCTGCCGGTTTGGCGTGGCAAGCCGCTGGTTGATGCCGGTCGGGGTGGGCTGGGCTGGCTTGGGGCTGGTCACGAG
>JAIOXV010000037.1 GCA_021741465.1 Paracoccaceae bacterium | reverse complement strand
CGATCTGCTGAAATCCATTCTCGCCGAAGGCGAGAAGGGTCTGACGCTGCAGCGCTACAAGGGTTTGGGCGAAATGAACCCCGAACAACTTTGGGAAACCACTTTGGACCCCGAAGCGCGCACGCTGTTGCAGGTGAAGGTCGATGACCTTGCCGATGCCGATGACATCTTCTCCAAATTGATGGGTGATGTGGTAGAACCGCGGCGCGAGTTCATTCAGACCAACGCGCTTAGCGTGGAAAATCTGGACGCTTGATGCCGCCCTGCCCTTTCCCACGGTTGGGGAAGGGCGCGGATGCAAAGCTCAGGTCGGCAAGAACCAAAGCGCCAGAAAGGGCTTATCACCTGCGCGCATGGCATGCAGAATGCCCGGCGGATTGTAGATGAACCCATCGAGCCCGGGGTCATTCCACGCCATCTCGGAATTCCACCACGCGCCCGAAGAAAGCGGCAGATAGACTTCAGCCGGCGGGTGACTGTGATCTGGGTAAAGCGTGCCCGGCGCCATAACTGTGGCACCGACCAAAACGTCGCTACGCTCTTCCAGCCCGCCTGGCCCAAGAACTATGGCATTGGCATGGCCATTCCAGAATATGCTATCCGCAGGATCGGCCGTTATGCGGCGCGTCCAGCGCAGTTGGCCTTCAAGTGCGGAAAAACATGCGGCCAAGCGGCTGTGATTTTGGCTTAGAGCGGCTGTGATGTAATCGCACACCTTCAGGCGCTGAGGCGCTGCACCTGTGACGCCCAGAGATGACCAGCGAGCCACAACTTCGGCTGAGACCTTTGCGGCAGGGCCATTGGTGCGGCCCAATGCCGCTTGCGCTTCGGCAAGGAATTCGGCCAACGCTGCTGATCTTGCCATGGGCCTCTCCCTAGATCGCTGTGGCGACCCCGGCAGGACTTGAACCTGCAACCTTCCCCTTAGGAGGGGGACGCTCTATCCGTTGAGCTACGGGGCCAGCGCCCCTTTTTTGCGCGCAATTGTTGCGAAAGGCAACGCCTTGGCCGAAATGAATTGGTCGCGATATGCGGCTTTGCAGCAGGCTTTCGAAGGTTCTTTTCCTTGGCTGCCAAGACATGTCGCAAACCTGAACGCCATATGTTAGCGCTATCATTCATTGGATTCTGCCCTTGGAGATGGCCGGATTTATCGCTAACAAGAAGAAAGATGCATCCGGGGGCCGCGAAATTGTCAAACCCACCAGTCATAGATCCCCGCCGCACGCTAACCTTGCGCGATGTTTCCGAAGCCTCGGGCGTCAGCGAGATGACGGTAAGCCGGGTCTTGCGCAATCGGGGCGATGTCTCGGGGGCCACGCGCGAACGCGTGCTGCAAGCCGCGCGCACCCTTGGCTATGTGCCGAACAAGATCGCGGGCGCACTTGCCAGCCAACGGGTGAACCTTGTCGGCGTCGTGATTCCATCGCTTTCAAACATGGTCTTCCCCGAAGTGATGACCGGAATTTCCGAGATTTTGGAAGACACCGGATTGCAGCCCGTGGTTGGCGTTACAAACTATGCCCCCGACCGCGAAGAGGCGGTGATTTATGAAATGCTGTCGTGGCGGCCCACGGGCCTTATCGTGGCCGGGCTGGAGCATTCGGAGGCGGCCCGGGCCATGATGGCCCAGGCGGGTGTGCCGATTGTTGAAATCATGGATATCGACGGGACGCCCATCGACAGTGCCGTTGGCATTTCGCACAGGCGCGCCGGGCGTCAGATGGCCGAGGCGATTATTGCGGCAGGCTACCGCCGAATTGCCTTTCTGGGCACGCACATGCTGAACGACCACCGCGCCAAGAAGCGGCTGGAAGGGTTTGAAGAAGCCTTGGCCAAGGCCGGGCTTTCGCTGGCGGATCGCGAGTTTTATTCAGGCGGCTCTGCCTTGCTGAAGGGCCGCGAGATGACCGAAGCCGTTCTTGGCCGCTGCCCGGATGTCGATTTTCTATATTACTCCAATGACATGATCGGCGCAGGCGGCCTTCTTTACTGTCTGGAAAAAGGTCTGGATGTGCCAGGGAAAATCGGGCTTGCCGGCTTTAACGGTGTCGAGCTGCTGGATGGCTTGCCGCGCAAACTGGCCACGATGGATGCCTGCCGGCTGGAAATCGGGCGGCGGGCTGCAGAGATCATTGCCGGCAGGCCGCATCAGGGTATTGTTGGCGGCGAAGTGATCGAGCTTTTTCCCACATTGCAGCCCGGTGATACCATTCGGCGCTGATCCAAAGCGCCGTCGACTTCGTATTTCTTTAAAACGAGGTGTGTGATGCGCGCGATTGTTCTTGCTCTTCTTATGGCGACCCCTGCTTTGGCTGACGCCCCCTCTTTTACCTTTCCGTCGATTGACGGTGGAACACTGTCGACCGATGACTGGCGCGGAAAACCGGTTCTGGTGGTGAACACAGCCTCGCTTTGCGGCTTCACGCGGCAGTACAAGAACCTTCAATCCTTGTCTGATCTTTATCAGGGGCGGGCCGTTGTTCTGGCCGTACCTTCAGATGATTTTGCCCAGGAGCTTGGCAGCGAAGCCGAAGTCAAAGAATTTTGCGCCGTGAATTTCGATCTTTCCCTGCCGATGTCAACCATTCAGCATGTGGCCAAGTCGGACTTGCACCCGTTCTATGACTGGATGCAAAAGGCGCATGGCTTTACCCCCGGATGGAACTTCAACAAGGTTTTGCTGGACCAACAGGGCGAGTTTGTCAAAAGCTGGGGTTCGGCAACAAAACCGGATTCAGCGCCAATCACATCAGAAATTGACGCGCTGCTGAAACCTTAAGGGGCGACGGTCAGGCCAACCGGCCCGGCAAAGGCAACCTTGTGCAGCACAGGTCTGCCGACGGCGTTTTCGAGCGTTTGGACACAGGGTTAGGCCGGCGCGTCATAGATCGCATCAGTGGTTTTGCACCTCTTTCGCCTGTTTGCAGTGACTGGCGACGTGGTGGATTTGCTAGATCTTCACAGCGACGCACATATCGCTGCATATGCAACGACACGGCGTAAAAAGGGCCGCCCGAAGGCGGCCCCCATGGTTCAGGCTTGAACAGGCTTGTCGCCCCTAAGCCAGATGTAAATCGCGGGAATAACAAGCACTGTCAGCAAGGTAGAAGATGCCAGCCCGAACAACAGGCTGATCGCCAAGCCTTGGAAGATCGGGTCGGTCAGGATCGTGATCGCCCCGATGATCGCGGCCAGCGCGGTAAGAAGGATCGGTTTGAAGCGGATCGCGCCAGCCTGCAAAAGCACCTCGACCAAGGGCACGCCGGGTTTGCGGGCATGCAAGATGAAGTCGACCAGCAGGATCGAGTTTCGCACGATTATCCCCGCCAGCGCGATGAAACCAATCATCGACGTGGCCGAGAAAGGGGCACCAAACATCCAATGCCCCAGCATGATACCGATGAATGTCAAAGGAACCGGGGTCAGGATGACCAATGGCAATTTGAAACTGCCAAACTGTGCCACGACAAGGATGTAAATCCCCAAGAGCGCCACGCCAAAGGCTGCACCCATGTCGCGGAAGGTGACCCAAGTCACTTCCCATTCACCATCCCACAGAACCGTCGGGACGGACTGATCTTCTGGCACGCCGTTCATGCTGATTTGCGGTTTGGGCAAGGTTCCCCAATCCATCTCTTCAATCGCGCGATCGACGGCCATGATGCCGTAAAGTGGCGCTTCAAAATCCCCGGCAAGTTCGGCGGTGACCATTTCGGCGGCGCGGCCATTGTGGCGGAAGATCGGGAAGGATTGCATTTCGGTCTGGATTTCGACGACGTCGCCCAGCTCCACGACCGAACGATCCCCCGGCAGCAGGTTGGCCGGTATGGGCGTGGAAAGCGCCCGTTCGTCCAACACCTTGTCGGCCTTGTCGGCCGCCAGTCTGATCGGCAAAGGCTCGCGCCCGCCAGAGCGGTGCGAATATCCAACGGTCGTGCCACCATAAAGCATGCCGATGGTTTGAAACACATCGCCCTGCTCAACCTTATGGAAGTCGAGATTGGCGTCATTCAAAACCAGCCGCTTGCGTTCGGTGGGCACGCCAAAGCTGTCGTCGGCATCAACGATATAGGGCACTGTTGCGAAGATCTCGCGCAGTTTGGTTGCCACCGCACGGCGGGTTTCGGCATCGGGGCCATAGATCTCGGCCAAGAGCGTCGCCATGACCGGGGGGCCGGGTGGCGGCTCAACCACTTTGACGATCGCGCCTTGCGGCAAATCCAGTGCCAGAATGCGCGCGCGCAGATCCAGCGCGATGTCATGGCTTTCGCGGTCTCTGTCGCCTTTTGGTGACAGGTTCACTTGCAAATCACCATAGCGAGGCTCATTTCGCAGATAGTAGTGGCGAACCAGTCCGTTGAAATTGAACGGGGCCGCGGTGCCAGCATGCGACTGGATTGAAACAATCTCTTCCACAGGCTCGAAGGTCGCGGCAATCTGGTTCAGCACGCGGTCGGTCTCTTCCACCGATGCACCGCGCGGCATGTCCAAGACAACGGCAAGTTCGGATTTGTTGTCAAAGGGCAAAAGCTTCACCGTCACCGACTTGGTGTAGAACAACCCCATCGACAAGATGGTTGCCGCGGTAACCGCCATAAGGAACCGCGTCGCGTTCTTGCGCGATGACAGGATCGGACGGGCAACGCGGCGGTAAGCGCGCCCCAAAACGCCGCCATCGGCCGCTTCATGTTCTGCCAGATCGTCGGAGGCCTGATGCGCTTTGCCAAACTTCATCATCAACCAAGGCGTAACCATGACCGCGACGAAGAACGAAAACACCATGGCCGCGCTGGCATTTGCCGGAATGGGGCTCATATAGGGGCCCATCATGCCTGACACGAAAAGCATCGGCAGCAGCGCCGCCACAACCGTCAGCGTCGCGACGATGGTGGGGTTGCCAACTTCGGAAACAGCATCAATCGCCGCCTGCGCCCGGCTGCGCCCATCTCTCATGGCCCAGTGACGTGCGATGTTTTCGATGACGACAATCGCATCATCAACCAGAATACCAATGGAAAAGATCAGCGCAAAAAGGCTGACGCGGTTCAGCGTATATCCCATGATACGCGCGGCAAAGAGCGTGAGAAGAATTGTGATCGGGATCACAATCATCACCACAACCGCCTCGCGCCAGCCGATGGCCACCCAAACCAACACAACGATGGAAATCGTCGCCAGCGCGAGGTGAAACAGCAACTCATTGGCCTTTTCATCCGCACTTTCACCATAGTCACGGGTGAATTCGACGTTCAGGTCATCCGGGATGATCCGGCCTTCAAGACCCTCAATTGCGTGACGGATTTCTTCCGCAATCGCCACGGCATTGGCGCCGGGCCGCTTGGCAACAGCCAAGGAAACAGCAGGAAGACGGTCTTGGAAGCCATCTTCCGTGCGCATTAAGGAAAACACACGGTTGTCGGCAGGGTCGGTTTTCAGACTGACCGTTGCGACATCGCGCACATAGACCGGGCGGCCATCACGGGTGGTCACCAGCAGATTGGCAATCTGACCAAGGTCTTGCAGCGTCTCTCCCGCAGCCAGATCAATCTGTTTGCCGTCTTCGCGAATAGTGCCCAAGGCGAAGGCCTTGTTTGCACCCTCGACCTTGCCAGTCAGGGCCTGCAAGGTAAGCCCGGCTTGGGCCAGACGCTCGGGGTCGGGGGTGATGCGAATCTCTTCGGGCTGTTCGCCCACAAGATATGTCAGCCCGATGTCTTGCAGCGAAGACACCTCGACCTGCACTTCACGCGCAACCCGCGTCAGATCTGCCGCACTCCACCGATCAGCAACAGCAGGCTTGGGCGACAGCGTGACGACCATGATTGCCACGTCATCAATTCCGCGCCCGACGATCAAGGGTTCCGGGATACCATCCGGAATACGGTCCAAATTGGCGCGCAACTTTTCATGCACACGCAAAATCGCAGCATCCCCCGAGGTTCCAACGACAAAGCGCGCAGTCACCATCGCGCCATCGTCACGGGTCTGCGAATAGACATGCTCAACCCCGGGAATGGATTTCACGATGGTTTCAAGAGGTTCCGTTACCAGCTTGACCGCATCTTCGGCACGAAGGCCATCGGCACGGACGTGGATATCCACCATCGGAACCGAGATTTGCGGCTCTTCTTCCCGCGGCAGGGTCACCAAGGCAACGATGCCAAGGATCAAGGCCGCCAGCAGGAACAAGGGGGTCAGCGGGCTGGTGATGAAAGCCCGGGTCAGGTTACCGGCGATACCGCTAGAGGCCAGGCCGTCTTCTTTTTCTGGCGTGCTCATGGCGTCATCACCGTATCACCGGCGCGCAGGCCCGTCAGGATTTCACGCAAGGGGCCATCAGGGCCTGCAATCTCAGCGCCGGGAATGACTGTGACTTCAACTTCGCCCTCGCCCGCTTTGATCCGAACCAGATCAAGGCCCGCGCGCTGTTCGATTGCTGCATCAGGCACCGCCAGCACCAGACGCGTGGCGACCGGAACCTGCACAAGAATGCGCTGCCCGATGAAGCTGTCCGAAAGGCCTTCAACCGCAACATCGGCGATCACGCGGCCCTGTTCGATCTGCGGGTAAACCTTTTCGATGGTGCCTTTGCCACCGTCCACGGCAACCTCTGCGCCAACGGTCAGGCCACTGGCATGGCGTTCCGGTATGGCAAGGCGCAAGAAGACACCGCCCCCCGTGATGGTCGCCACAACCTCGCCCGGCATGACCACGGCCCCAAGACGCACCGGCACCGAAAGCACACGGCCATCCGCCGGCGCAAGCACGTTGCCGTCTTCAATCAGCGTTGCCGTCACTTGGCGCGCGGCTTCAGCCTCGGCCACGCCGTTGCGGGCCACTTCCACCGTCGTGCGAACCGTATCGACGCGCTGGATGGTTGTCGCACCTTTTGCCAGCAATTCTTCATTCCGCGTCAGTTCTGTTTCAGCATTTTCAAGCTGAGATTTCGCCGAGGAAATTCGCGCTTCGGCAGCTGCAAGCTGCGATTCGAGCTTTGGGTCCACGATCCGCGCGATCACCTGCCCCGCCTTGGCTTCTGACCCTTCGGTGATATCCAGCACCGTCAGCGTGCCACCAATTCGACTGCGCGCAGGCACCACGAACCGGCTTTCAACGCGGCCAAAAAGGGCTTTGATTTCCATGGTTTCCATGGGTTGAATTACAATCTCACCTGCGACAAGCGGCGATGCCACCGTCGAGACCACCAGACCTGCCAAGATCAAAGAACGAAGTGCCAAAGCGCGCCCTTTCCTATTTCGTTTGGCCCCGCCTAACATATCGCAAGAAAACATTCAAACTATTATATGTGTTTTTTCACGCGGGCGGCACAGCCCTTAGGCGCATCAGCTGCCTTCCCCCCTTGCCACCAAGGCCCTAAGGTGCGTGCAGATGAAAAGAGGGTGCCCCATGGCTCTGGTTGAACTTGGTCTCGACAGTTTTGGTGATGTCAGCCTTGATGCGGACGGGCAGGCCAAGCCGATGGATGCGGTGCTGCGTGACGTCGTCGAACAGGCTGTGCTGGCGGATGAGCTGGGCATTCATTTCATCGGGCTTGGCGAACATCACCGCCCCGATTTTGCGATTTCATCCCCCGAAATCGTCCTTGCCGCAATCGCTGCGCGCACCAAGAACATCCGGCTGGGGACGGCGGTCACCGTCCTGTCATCAGACGATCCGATCCGGGTTTTTCAACGCTTCGCGACGCTGCACGCCCTTTCAAATGGCCGGGCAGAGCCGATCCTTGGCAGAGGGAGCTTTACCGAAAGCTATCCGCTTTTTGGCTATGATCTTCGCGATTACGATCTTCTCTTCGAAGAAAAGCTCGAGATCTTCGCGAAGCTGTCGAAGGGAAATGCAATTACATGGTCCGGCCGCCACCGGTCCGCGCTGCAAGATCAGCCGGTTTATCCGCCCCTTTCCCAACCGATGACCACATGGGTCGGGGTTGGTGGCAGCCCGGAATCTGTGGTGCGCGTGGTGCGGCATGATTTGCATCTGATGTTGGCAATTATTGGCGGCGATCCGCGCCGCTTTGCGCCTTATGTCGATCTGTACCATCGCGCTTGCGCCCAGCTTGAACGCCCGGTTCGCCCAATTGGCATCCATTCCCCCGGTTTTGTGGCGGCAACCGACACCGAGGCCCGCGAAGCGCTTTGGCCGCATTACGCCGAGATGTTCGGCCGCATCGGGACCGAGCGGGGTTGGCCGCCAACCACCAAAGACCGGTATCTGGAGGAAATCGAACACGGGTCCCTGTATGTCGGCAGCGCCGAAACCGTTGCCCGCAAAATCGCGGCTGCGGTCAAGGCGTTGGGAGTCCAGCGTTTTGATATGAAATATGCGACAGGTCCCATGCCCCATGGGCAGCTTGTGGACTGCATCCGGCTTTACGGTGAAAAGGTCATTCCGATGGTGCATGAGATCTTGGCAAAATGACCGACCAGATAACCCCGGCAATGCAGGCCTTCTGGGCCAACGATCCTGCGCCACAGGAGATGGGTGTCGTTTTGGTCAAAGCGCGCGATGGGCGCTCGGAACTGCGGCTTGCCTTGGAAAGCCGTCATTTGAACGGCCACGATACCGCGCATGGGGGCGTGGTGCATCTTCTGGCCGATTGCGCGGCAGGGCTGGCTGCCAACTCGACCGAAGAGCAAGCGGTCACGCAGACCAACACCATAACATTCCTAAGCCCGGGGCGGGCAGGCGAAACGCTGACGGCAACGGCAGAATGTCTTGCGAGATCTGGCCGCTCGGCGCTTTTTGACGTGGTGGTTTTGGGCGGCGACGGGCGCAAAGTGGCTGTGATGCGGGCACAGATGCGCTACATTCCCCAAAAATCTTAGGGATTTTTGCTGCTATCACAGCTTTTGCCACGACAATGCCAGATTCTGCTGGCCTTGTTCATCTGTTGACGAGTTCGCATGCCGGCGTAGGATATTCCATGCTTGATCTAGGCCCAGGTCGCAAAAGCCTTGACGCAATCGAGACCGCATCGCGGGATGAAATAGAGGCATTGCAACTTCAGCGGCTGAAATGGTCCCTGAACCACGCCCATAGCAATGTGCCCTATTACCGCCAAGCCTTTGCGGCCGCCTCAGTGCACCCCGATGACGTAAAGTCGCTTGAAGACATTCGCCGCTTTCCGTTCACCCAAAAATCGGTGCTGCGTGACAACTACCCCTTTGGCATGTTTGCAGCCCCCCGCGAAAAGGTGGTGCGCCTGCATGCCTCGTCGGGAACCACTGGCAAGCCTACGGTGGTCGGCTATACCGCGCGCGATCTGGAGACTTGGTCCGGCTTGATGGCCCGGTCGATGCGGGCTTGCGGAACGCAGGCCGGTGATGTCGTGCATCTGGCCTATGGTTATGGGCTTTTCACCGGCGGGCTTGGCTTTCACTATGGGGCGGAAAAGCTGGGCTGCACCGTGGTGCCAGTTTCTGGCGGCATGACACCGCGCCAGGTGACCCTGATCGAAGACTTTCAGGCCACGACAATTGGATCAACGCCATCCTACATGCTGTCGATCTTGGATGAATATATCGCCCAAGGTCGTGATCCCCGCAAATCACCGCTGAAGGTCGGCATTTTCGGCGGTGAACCATGGAGCAATGCGATGCGCGCCGAAATCGAGCAGGCCTTCGATATGCATGCGCTTGATTGTTACGGTCTTTCCGAGGTGATCGGCCCCGGGATCGCTATTGAATGTGTTGAAACCAAGGATGGGTTGCACCTGTGGGAAGACCATTTTCTTGCCGAAATCATTGATCCGGAAACCGGAGAGGTCCTGCCAGACGGGCAAATTGGCGAATTGGTCCTGACTTCGCTCACAAAGGAAGCCCTGCCGATCATCCGCTATCGCACCCGCGATCTGACCCGGCTTTTGCCGGGCACCGCGCGCAGCATGCGCCGGATCGAAAAGCTGCTGGGCCGCAGCGATGACATGATCATTCTGCGGGGCGTAAACCTATTTCCCAGCCAGATCGAAGAACAGCTTTTTTCCCAGCCCAACCTTGCGCCCCATTTTCAGATCGAATTGACGCAAGAAGGCAGAATGGACGTGATGACGCTTTGGGTTGAGGCAACTGTTCCCAGCACCGACGACAAGCGCGCAGCCCTTGGCAGCAGCCTGCAAAAGCGCATCAAACAGATGCTGGGCATTTCTGTGATCGCCCGTGTGGGACAGCCCGGCGATGTTCCGCGCAGCGAAGGCAAGGCGATACGCACCATGGACCGGCGCCCCAAACACTGACACGGGCGGTGGCGTCAGCTTTCGCCTTCCAGCTTTTGTCGCATCTCGCGAAGGATCGGCAAAACAGCCCGCACCTTTTCGGCGCCAAGAGCTTGCACCACATCGCCAATCATCGGCACAACCGCAGCCACCGCAGCATCGCGCGCAGCCCGGCCCGAAGGCGAGATCGCCACGAATTTCTGCCGTGCGTCGTCCCAATCTGGGCGAATGTGCACGTGGCCAGCCCATTCCAGTTTCGCCAAAGTGTTGGTCATGGCCCCGCGCGTTACATGAAAGGCCCGGGCCAGTTGCGCAGGCGTGCGTTCATCGCCGATCCGGGCAAGGTGGTTCAGAACCGAAAAATGCGAAAGCTCCATGCCCTTTGGCAGGGCCTTTGACACCCGATTGCGTGCCAACTGATCGGCCATGAACAGCTCTCCGAACAGCGATATCGCAAGATCGTCGGTCTTGTCATTCATGGCGTGGAAAACTCTCGGTCATGCGACAGGCTGGGCACCCTGTTTCGCGCCTTGGCTACTTCGGCAAGGTCCAGATCAACGAAAGTCACCCCCGGCTCGACGCCCGCATCGCCCAGAACCTCTCCCCACGGCGAAACAGCCAGCGAATGGCCAAAGGTGCGCCGACCTTTGCCTTCGGCTTCGCTGTGAAACCCGGTCTGGGCTGGGGCCAGCACAAAACATCCGGTTTCAATCGCCCGCGCCCGCAAAAGCACCTCCCAATGGGCTGCACCCGTGATGTGATTGAACGCGGCGGGAACCGTAAGGATCTGGGCACCAGCCTGCGCAAGCCCGCGGAAAAGATGTGGGAATCGAAGATCATAGCAAACGGTCATGCCAATCTTGGCAAAGCCTGCATCGGCCAACACGGCCTTCGCACCAGGCCGATAGGCTGACGATTCGCGATAGATCTCGGTCTCTGACACGTTCACGTCGAACATGTGAATCTTGTCATAGCGCGCGGCAATTTCACCCGATGGCGCAATCAGGAACGATCGGTTCGCAAACCTGCCATCTGCATCTTGGGTCAGAACCCCCAAGGACCCCACCAAGAGCCAGATACCGCTGCGCGCGGCCTCATTCCTCAGCGCGGCGAGCGTTGGATCAACATCTTCATGGCGCAGCACCGATTGTTGGTGCCTGCGATTGCCGGAAAGGGCGTTGGTGCATTCTGGCGTCAGCACAAACTCTGCGCCGCCCGCCGCCGCACGGCGAATATGATCCAGCGTTGCCGGCAAGTTCAGTGCCGGATCTTCGCCCACATTCAGTTGCACCAAAGCTGCGCGCATCGGTCAGGCCAACATCGAATCAAGCTGGCCCGCATGGTCCAGCGCGTGGATGTCATCGCAGCCACCAACATGCTTGCCTGCAATGAATATCTGCGGCACTGACGTCCGCCCTCCTGCGCGCTGGGTCATCGCGGCACGCAGCTGGGGCTGGCCACCAACATCAATTTCTTTGAACTGTACGCCCTTTTTCAGCAATAGCCGTTTGGCGGCGATGCAATAGGGGCAGCTTTGGGTGGTGTAGATTTCAACCGGCTTCATGGGGCCCATCCTTGGCGTTTGGCGCGACTATAAGGATTTAGGCATCCTTCGCAACGCGCGCCAGTGCCACAACCGACACAGCACCTGCACCCTGCGCCGCACAAGCCTCGGCCGCGGCGGCCAAGGTTGCACCAGATGTCATCACATCATCCACCAACAAAACGTGCCGCCCTTCGGCCAAATGCCTGCGTCTTGGATGCAGGACAATCGCGCTTTCCATATTGGAAAAGCGGGCATCACGGCCCTTGCCGTCCTGCGTGCCAGTGGCGCGCCGGCGGATCAGCAGGTCGGGGCAATGTTGCAGCCCCGCTGCACGGGCCAGGGCGCTGGAAAGCAGGGCCGATTGATTGAAGCGCCGCTTGAAAAGCCGCGACCAGTGCAGGGGCACCGGGGCCACCAACATCCCCGGCTCCAAGATGGGGGTCGCGGCGCGCAACATCCAAGCCGCCGCTGGCCGCGCCAGATCAAGCCGGTCGCCATGTTTCAAACCCAAGACCAAGGTTCTTGCCTTGTCTTTATAAAGCAAAGCCGCACGCCCCCGTGACCATGGCCGTGCAATGGTCAGGCAATCATCGCAAACTTCTGGCGTGCCGCTGTCTTCCCCTGGCAATGGCGTTCCGCACAGGTCACACACCAGCCCACTGATAAATGGCGTCTCGCGCCAACAGGCCCCACACAGACCGAAATCCGTGGTCACCAAGGTTCCACAGGTAAGGCACTGCGGCGGATAAAGCAGGTGCAGCGCCGCTTGCATTCCTAACGATGCCCCCTATGTTTCGCGCCCATGGCCAACCCGCACCCCCTTATGACTGACCGCAACGCGCTTGATCTGCACCGCGCACGTGCAAGCGCGATGTTCTTTCAAGACGAGGTCGCGCTTGAGGTTAAAGAAAGACTCACCGAAGTTAACAGAACCTTTACGGATCCGGTTGTTGTGACGCCTTTTCCACAGGTGTGGCCCGGTTTCCGCTGCATTCCAGACCAGGACACCCTGAGGCTGGAACCTGAGGCCCAGGATCTGGTCGTTCACGCACTTGCGCTGCACTGGGCGAATGACCCCGTCGGTCAATTGGTGCAATGCCGCCGCGCGCTGCGCCCCGATGGGCTGTTTCTTGGCCTGATGTTTGGCGGGCGGACCTTGCATGAATTACGCAGCAGTCTGGCTGAAGCCGAAGCTGAAGTGACGGGCGGATTGTCACCCCGCGTCTTGCCGATGGGCGATATCCGTGATCTCGGCGCGATCTTGTCCCGGGCGGGATTTTCCCTGCCGGTTGCCGACAGCTTTACAAAGACCGTGCTTTATCGCGACGCTTTTCATCTGATGCATGATTTGCGCGCGATGGGCGAAAACAATGCCCTGCACGCCCGCTTGCGCCATGCCACCCGCCGAACGGTGTTGGTGCGCGCCGCTGCGATCTACCACGAACGTTTCGCCGCCCCTGAAGGCCGCATCCCAGCAACCTTCGAGATCGTCTGTCTGACAGGCTGGGCCCCCCATGAAAGCCAGCAAAAACCCTTGCGACCGGGATCCGCCTCGGCGCGGCTGGCCGATGCGCTGAATGACGCTGCTGGAAAATTGCCGCGTCAAAAAGGTTGACCCCGCCTTTCTGCCAGTTATGTCCAAGACATATATGAATCGAGGAACAGAATGACTGATGTCACGCCCGGAGCAGGCCGCCTTGCCCATGCCCCAGCCAACCACCCCACGGTGAAGGCCCCAAAGGTGGGCATCCTTCTGGCCAACCTCGGCACGCCTGACAATTATGATTATTGGTCAATGCGCCGCTATCTGAACGAGTTCTTGTCAGACAAACGTGTGATCGACATCCCGAACTGGAAATGGCAACCGCTGTTGCAATTGATCATTCTGACCAAGCGGCCCTTCACGTCGGGCGCGAATTACAAGCTGATCTGGAATCACGAAAAGGGCGAAAGCCCCCTGATGACCATTACAAAAGATCAAACGGCCGCAATTGCTGCGGCCATGCAGGCAGCCCATGGCGACAAGGTGATGGTCGACTTCTGCATGCGCTATGGCAATCCTTCAACGGCGTCAAAAGTGCAGGCGATGGTTGCAGCTGGCTGCGAGAAAATCTTGTTTTTCCCGCTTTACCCTCATTACGCAGGTGCGACGTCGGCCACCGCCAACGATGCTTTCTTTGCTGCGCTTATGAAAGAAAAGCGCCAACCAGCGGCCCGCGTTGTTCCAGAATATTTCGATCATCCTGCCTATATCGACGCCTTGGCCCAATCGGTCGAGCGCTCCTATGCCGGCCTGAGTGAAAAGCCCGATGTGCTGGTGGCCAGCTATCATGGCATGCCGATCCGCTATCTGATGGAGGGCGACCCCTATCACTGCCACTGTGCCAAAACCACACGGCTGTTGCGCGAAAGGCTGGGTTGGGCGCCGGGGTCAATCGACACAACGTTCCAATCGGTTTTTGGGCGGGAAGAATGGCTAAAGCCCTATACGGTCAAACACGTTGCCGAACTTGCGCGCCAAGGTAAGAAGAAAATTGCCGTAATGGCTCCTGCATTCTCGGCCGACTGCATCGAAACGCTTGAAGAAATCAACGGCGAGATCCGCGAGTCCTTCGAACACGCGGGCGGCGAGGTGTTTACCTATATTCCCTGCCTGAACGATGACGCTGCTCATATCGATGCGCTGGTAACCGTGATCGAGGAAAATCTGACGGGCTGGGTGTAACCCTCACGTCAGGCCGGGCAGCCTAACCAAAAAAATAAAAGGACGGCAGATTGCTCTGCCGTCCAATCATGAAACCAATCCGGAAAGGATTAGTTCGAAGCCACAGCAGCGGCGACCAGCACCAGCAGCAGCAGCGGGACGATCATGCCGCCCGACGACGAAGTACCAGCTTCAACAACAGCCGGCTCCATTACGGGTTCAGCCATGCCGCCAGCGAAAGCGGTGGTAGCAGCAACCGACAGAGCGGCAGCAAGAGCGATCTTTTTCATAGTGACCTCCAGTTATTGTCTGACGTCGAATTTTTCAGAGGCGACGCCACACACCCAAGATAATTCCTCATGCTACCTTCCTAAGCAGCTTGCCGGATCATTTGCAATCCACCCAATTGTGCATGGCTTTGCAGGACCAGCCTTATCGTCAAATAAGCAACACTTGGGTGCCAACTTGCGCCATGTCAAACAACTCTTGAATGTGCTCGTTGTACAGGCCTACGCAGCCATTTGACGACCGACGACCGATCTTGCGCGTGTCATGCGTGCCGTGGATGCGGTAATAGGTCCAGCCAAGGTAAAGCGCACGGGTGCCAAGCGGGTTATCAGGCGACCCGCCTTCGACCACCTCGGGCCAATCGGGATTGCGCTCGCGCATCGAGGGCGTGGGGCGCCATGTCGGGTTCAGGACCTTTTCAACCACTTGGGTCCGACCGCGCCGCGTCAGCTCTTCCGAAAGCGGCACTGATGTGGGGTAAAGCCGATAGATCGACTTGTCCTCAGACCAATAGTGCAGCGCGCGCGAGGTGATATCGACCAAAATCGCGCCCTTGCGGGTGTCTTCGAAATAGCTTTGCCAATCCAGCATTCGGAAGCTGGAGATGTTGTTGCGCACCTGACCGCCTGCCGCGGGCAGCATTTCGGTGCTGTCGGTGGTCTGGCCGAACGCCGGCAGTGCCGCAGCACTTGCAAGCGCCGCTGCGCCTGAAACGAACAGGCGGCGGTTCAGGGACGTGCGATTTTGGGCGGTCATCCGCTGATCTCCGTAAGGATGGAACTGCCGCCTTTTACATCCAAGCCTGGCAAGGCGCAAATCAAACGCCCGTCATTGCGGCAACAATCAGCCTGATCTTTGCAGGCGGTCACGCAGACTTGGGTTTGATAGTTGTTTCTTTCTTGGATAAAGACAGGCAAACACCGGCCAAAGCGGCCTTTTCGCGGTGACATGACATGAACAGACGAACAGTGCTTTTGATGGGTGGGATAGCCGTGGCGCTGTCCGCCTGCGGCATCGGGGCGACCCAGCCTAAGATCGGGGCAGATGGCAGACCCTTGCCGCGGGTCTACAAGATCAACGGCGCAACAGCCGACAAGATCCCCTTCCGGGTGCTGGATTCGATCAACACCTTGCGGGCGGCAAAAGGCGCCGCTCCCTTGGCGCTGAACGCCGAGTTGAATGCAGCCGCATTGACCCATTCGCGCGATATGTCGGTGCAGAACCGGCCGTGGCATTTCGGGTCAGACGGCTCATCGCCTTTGCTGCGGGTTCAACGCGTCGGCTATTCCGGCAAGTTTCTGGGCGAACTGATTTCGGAAACCTACGAGACCGAAATGGAAACCCTTGCCGCCTGGATGGCCCAGCCTGACACCCGCGATGTGGTACTTGACCCAATGGCGCGCAATTTGGGCTTTGCTTGGTATCAGGAAAAAGCCGGCAAGATCTGGTGGACGCTGTTGACAGGCGCCTAACCGTCAAGCCGAAAATCCATAGAAAAAAGGGGGCACTGCCCCCTTTTTTATGGCAGAATCTGGATGGGCGTTCCGGGTTTTACCATGGAATAGATCGTTTCCATCTGCCGGTCCGTGACCGCTATGCACCCTGCGGTCCAGTCGCGCTTTGTCACTTTTCTGTTTGGGCCACCGTGGATGTAGATGTCCCCGCCAGTGGGCTTGCCATTCTGGGTCGCAAAGGCACGGTCGGCATCGTTCGGATAGCTGATGCCCAAAGACAGATGAAATTCGGAATTCGGGTTGCGGTGGCTGATGTGATAAGTGCCCTCAGGCGTTTTGCCATCGCCTTCAAACTGCTTGTGACCTTCGGGCGTAAAGCCGAGTGCGACGTTATACGCCTTCAAGACCTTATCGCCGTGCAGAAGATACATCTTGCGTTCGGCTTTGTTGACCTGGATCTGCGTCACTTCCGGGCCGTTGTAAGTCTTGATCTTGCTGCCGCCACAGGCGCTGATGCCAAAACTGATGGCGATCAGAAGAAAAATCCGAAGAAAGCTCATTTCGTTCCACTGCCCCAGAACACGCGGTTGATTTTCCCGGCGCATAGCGGATTTCCGGCTGTCTGGCCAGAGTGGAACGCGCGATCACGCACTGTTCAACCTGCACGATAAGCGGGGGAAAAGAGCTAAAGCGACAAGCGTGCGGCAAGCTCGACATGGGCCGACCAACGGAACTGGTCAACCACCTGCACCCAGTCCAACCGATAGCCCGCACCGACAAGCACTTTGGCATCGCGGGCGAAGGTGGCGGGGTTGCATGAAACATAAGCGATCACTGGCACCCGAGCCTTGGCCAGAACGGCAATCTGGGCCTCTGCGCCGGCGCGGGGTGGGTCAATGATGACGGCATCCACCCCTTTCAGCTCATCAGGTTCAAGCGGGCGACGGAAAAGATCGCGCGCCTCGGCTTTCAGCCGTTTCAGCCCCTCGGTGTTGCGGGCGCCCTTATCCAGTGCGGCGATCATCGGGGCCTCGCCCTCCACCGCATGAACTTCGGCGTTCTCGGCCAAGGGCAGGCTGAAAGTGCCGACACCAGCAAAAAGATCCACCACCTTGCGTGCCGGACCGATTGCCAGAGCAACAGCTTGCAGCAACGCAGCTTCCCCCTCGGCAGTTGCTTGCAGAAAAGCGCCAGGCGGCGGTGCAACCAGCGCTCGGCCAAAGCGTTGAACGGGGGCGGCACGCATCGCCACGGTCTCGCCGTTCCACGTCAGGCGCGCAATCTTGTGGTTTTCACAAAGCCGCGCCATTTCCATTTGCAGCGCTGCATCCAGCACTTTGCCACCCGTCACCGCAACGTCAGCACCGGCAAGGCTGCGGGTGATCGTCAGCTGCACTTCAACGGTGCGGCTGCCACCCATTCTGACCAGCGCCTCCAACGCTGGAAAGGCTGCAATCAGATCAGGATGCAAAAGCTGGCAGTTCGGCACCTCGACCACAGTATCGCTGGCGCGAGCATGAAACCCCATCAAGGCACCGCCTTTGGTCTTGCGCCCCGAGAGGGTCGCACGCCGGCGCGAACGGATGGGCGAGGTGGACATCGGGCGGAAGCTGGCGTCGAGCCCCTGCCCTGCCAAGGCGCCGCGCACGATGCCCTCTTTCCACGTCGCAACCGACCTGTCCGAGACATGCTGCATAAGGCAGCCACCACAACTGCGGGCATGCGGACATGGCGGCTTGACCCGATCAGCCGAGGGCGTGATGATCTTAATATTGGTCAGCGTGTCCTTGACCAGATGGCCTTCTACCACCTCGCCGGGAAGCGTCCCGGGCGCATAGATCGGGCCGGTATCGCCAATGGCAATGCCGTCGCCATGATGACCCAATCTGTCAATGGTAATCTTCATACTGCATCCTCGTCCGCGCCTATGAACCCACCTGACTGGCGGTTCCAATAGCGGGCATAAACCCCACCAAGGGCCAGAAGGCCAGCGTGATCGCCGATTTCGACAATGCGGCCCTGCTCCATCACGATGATGCGGTCCATCGCGGCAATTGTGGAAAGCCTGTGGGCAATGGCCAATACCGTTTTGCCCTGCATCACCCGGCCCAGCGCTGATTGAATGCTGGCCTCGACTTCGCTGTCCAAGGCGCTGGTTGCCTCATCCAGAACCAAGATCGGGGCGTCCTTCAGGAAGGCGCGGGCAAGCGCAATCCGCTGGCGCTGACCGCCCGAAAGTTTGACGCCGCGCTCTCCCAAAAAGGCATCATACCCCGTGCGCCCTTGATGATCCAACATACCGGAAATGAACTCATGAGCTTCTGCTGATTGGGATGCCGCGATGATCTCATCGTCTGACGCTTCGGGACGGCCATAGGCGATATTGTCACGCGCCGAGCGGTTGAACATGGCGGTCTCTTGCGTGACCATACCGATCTGACGGCGCAAGGATTCCTGGGTCACGTCACGCACATCATGGCCGTCAACCAGAACGCGGCCCGCTTCTGTATCATAAAGCCGCAACAACAGTGCAACGAGGCTGGATTTTCCGGCCCCCGAAGCCCCGACAATACCCAACTTTTCACCCGCGCGAATTGTCAGATCAATATCCGCCACGCCACCACGCTGGCGGCCATAAGCGAAGGTAACCTTGTCAAAGGTGATCTCCCCCCGGACGCGCGGCAGATCCAGTGCGCCCGGTCCGTCGGCGAGGGTATGGGGGGCAGCCAGCGTGTGCATCCCATCTTCGACTTCGCCCACCGAGGTATAGATTGTCATCAACGTAAAGCTGACCCAGCCGGTCATCTGCGCGATGCGCATCGAAATCGCACCTGATGCGGCAATGTCACCGGGCGTCGCCACGCCTTTTTGCCAAAGCAGAATCGTGCCCCCAATCAAAATGACGGGCAGAACCCCGGCAAGCAGCATCAGCGAAAGCCGAAACCATGCGGCAATGACCCCATATTCCAGCGACCTGTCGCGAAACACCTCCATCGCCTTCAATGCCACTCGGTCTTCAAAGGCGGCATGGGCGAAAAGCTTTACCGTCTTGATATTGGTGATGGTGTCCACAACCTGCCCTGTCACCATGGCCCGGCTGCTGGCGCGTGCGGCCGAGTTTTCGCGCACAAGTGGGATGAAATAGCGGATCAGGGCCAGATAGCACACCAGCCATATCGCCAGCGCCAGCGCGATCCACAGGTCAACGGCCATAAGATAGGCGACAGAGGCGACAACCGAAGCAAAGGCGAAGAACAAGGTGTTGATGGTTTCTGTCGTGACATCCGTGACAGCACGCGCCGCCTGCATCTGCTTTTGCGCAATACGGCCAGCGAAATCATTGTCAAAAAAAGTCAAAGCCTGACCCAAGGTCCAGCGGTGCAGGCGGCTCAGAACAAGCGGCAGCAGATTGGGCCCCAGGGTGATCTGAACCGTGGCGGATGAGGCAGCATAGGACAGCGGCCGGATTATCAGATAAAACGCCATCGACCACATGATCAGCGCCGCATTGTCGCTGAAGAAACTGACCGGATCGCCGCCAACAGCGGCATCGATCACCCAGCCAAGCACCACTGCCGAGACAACTTCGGTAACCCCGGCCAAGGCCGACAAGGCCGAGGCAAGCCACAACTGGCCCCAAGAACCCGAAAGGCTCCACCGGAAGAAATCGGCCAAGGACTGCGGCGGCGCGTCTTTGGTGGGGCGGAACGCGTCAATCCAGTCGCCCATGCGCAACAAGCTCATGCCTCGCCCTCCAAGCCGATGAAGCCCCCCGATTGCCTTGCCCAGAACCGGGCGTAAAGCCCATTCTGCGCCAGCAATGCCTTATGGGTTCCACTTTCGGCGATCTGGCCATTCTCCAGCACCAAGATACGGTCCATTGCGGCAATCGTGGAAAGCCGGTGGGCAATGGCGATGACGGTCTTGCCCTGCATCACACCATAAAGTGCCGCTTGAATGGCAGCTTCGGCTTCGCTGTCCAGGGCGCTGGTTGCCTCGTCCAGAATGAGGATCGGCGCGTCTTTCAAGATGACCCGCGCCAGCGCAACCCGCTGACGCTGACCGCCAGACAGCTTGACCCCACGTTCGCCAACATGCGCATCATAGCCTTTGCGCCCTTCGGGATCTTCCAACGAAAGAATGAACTCATGCGCATCCGCCTGACGGGCGGCCGCAATCATTTGCGCTTCGGTCGCAGTCGGGCGACCATAAAGCAGGTTCTCGCGGATCGACCGATGCAAAAGGCTGCTGTCTTGCTGCACAACGCCGATCTGCGCGCGCAAGGAATCCTGCGTCACATCTGCAATGCTTTGCCCGTCGATCAGAATGCGGCCGGATTCCGTATCGTAAAACCGCAAAAGCAGCTTCACCAAAGTGGATTTTCCTGCGCCAGATCGCCCAACCACACCTATTTTTTCGCCAGGTTGAATGACCATCGACAGGTTTTGCAACCCGCCAAAACCCCGACCATAATGGTGGCTGATGTTTTCAACCTCGATCAGGCCGCGATGCATTTCCAGTTCTTTGGCGTTGGCCGCATCAACCAGTTCGATCGGATGGGTAATGGTTTCCATCCCTTCCTGCACCACGCCCAGCGCCTGCACCAATGCGGTAAAGGCCCACATGATCCAGTAGGTCATATTGTTCAACCGCAGCACCAGCGCCGTTGCCGCCGCAACGGTGCCAACAGTTGCAGCGCCTTGCACCCACAGCAAAATGGCCCAGCCCGTCACCGACACAATCAACCCGCCATTCAAGACGGTCAGCGCCAGATCCATCTTGGTAATGATCCGCATTTCCTGTTTGAAGGTTTCACGCGCATGTTCGATCGAGTCTTTGGCATAGGCCATTTCGGTGTCATGGCTGGCGAAAAGCTTTACCGAATGAATGTTCGTGTAAGCGTCAACACCCCGACCTGTCACCGCCGACCTTGCGTCAGAACTGGCTTTTGACGCGGGGCCTGCGCGGCGGATCGTCCATTTGACCAGCGCCATGTAAAGCAAAAACCAGACGATCAGCGGCAGAAGAAGCCTTGGGTCTGCCTCTGCCAACATGATGCCCGCGCCCACAATCGTCACGCTGGCAAAGGCAACTGCGTCAAAGGTTTGGAACACGGCATCC
>JAIOXV010000036.1 GCA_021741465.1 Paracoccaceae bacterium | reverse complement strand
AGCCCACGAACCCCGATTCGTGACCCGCCCTTGTGTCGCGCCCTGCCTGCCTTAAAGGCCCAGCTTCTGCGCCACCATGGCGTTGACCACTGCCGGGTTCGCCTTGCCGCCCGTGGCCTTCAACACCTGTCCGGTGAACCAGCCAGCAAGCTTGGCATTGACCTTGGCCTTTTCCACCTGATCGGGGTTGGCTGCAATCAACGCATCCAGCGCCGCTTCGATTGCGCCGGTATCGGTGACCGCCTTCATGCCGTGTTTGGCGGCTTGTTCGGCCGGATCGCCGCCTTCGGTCCACAGGATTTCGAAAAGATCCTTGGCCATCTTGCCGGTGATCTCGCCCTTGGCCAAAAGGTCCAGCATGCCCCCCAGCTGACCGGCAGAAACCGGGCTGTCTGCAATGGCCATGCTCTCTTTGTTCAGCCGGCCAAACAGCTCGTTGATGACCCAGTTGGCAGCGGTTTTGCCATCGCGGCCCTGAGCCACCTCTTCAAAGAAAGCGGCGGATTCAAGATCGGCGGTCAGCACATTGGCATCATAATCTGTCAGGCCGAAATCACCCATGAACCGGGCCTTTTTGGCATCGGGCAGTTCGGGCATCCGCGCGGCGATGTCATTAACCCAAGCCTGCTCAATCTCCAGCGGCATCAGGTCCGGGCAGGGGAAATAGCGGTAATCATGCGCTTCTTCCTTGCTGCGCATCGACCGGGTTTCATTGCGGTCCGGGTCGTAAAGCCGGGTTTCCTGCACGACCTTGCCGCCATCTTCCAGAATTGCGATCTGGCGACGGGCCTCATAGTCAATCGCCAACTGAATGAACCGCATCGAGTTCATGTTCTTGATTTCGCAGCGCGTGCCAAGGTGGCTAAAGTCTTGGGTTGCTTGATATTTTTCATATTGGCCGGGGGGGCAGACCGAAACGTTCACATCCGCCCGCAGGTTGCCGTTCTGCATGTTGCCATCGCAGGTGCCAAGATAGCGCAGGATCTGGCGCAGCTTGGCGACATAGGCCGCAGCCTCTTCTGGGCCGCGAATATCGGGGCGGCTGACGATCTCCATCAGGGCAACGCCAGTGCGGTTGAAATCGACAAATGACATCGTCGGGTCCATGTCATGGATCGACTTGCCGGCGTCCTGTTCCAGGTGGATCCGCTCGATCCGCACCAGCCGCGCAACGCCAGGGCCCATTTCCACCAGCACCTCGCCCTCACCCACGATGGGGTGATAAAGCTGGCTGATCTGATAGCCCTGCGGCAGGTCGGGGTAGAAATAGTTCTTGCGGTCAAAGGCCGAGGTCAGATTGATCTGCGCCTTCAGCCCCAGGCCCGAGCGGACCGCCTGTTCGATGCAAAATTCGTTGATGACGGGCAGCATCCCGGGCATGGCGGCATCGACGAAGGCCACGTTGGAATTGGGTTCCGCGCCAACTTGAGTCGAGGCGCCGGAAAACAGCTTGGCGTTCGAGGCGACCTGGGCATGAATTTCCATGCCGATCACCAACTCCCAATCCTGCTTGGCCCCAGCAATGACTTTGGCTTTCGGTGCGGTATAGGTCAGGTCAAGCATGGCAAACCTCGTGAAGTGCTTGGCCTGTCTTAGGCAAAGACACCTGCCGCGGCAAGGGGCCGAGCAACAGCCTAAACCGGCGAAAACCTGCCGATCGCCTTGCTGGGCATATGGATCACTGGACAGACCTCTGCGTCGGTGGGCATCCAAGACCTGTTAACCAGTTGTGAGTTTGCCTGTGTTGCGTGTTCTTCTCTTGTCCGCATGCGCCCTTGCCGCCTGCGTGCCCGCGAAATTTACCGGGCTGAAAGCGGCCCCGCCTGTTGCCCCCGCCCCAGCAATGCGATGGGATCACCGCCCCGAGGCTGCAGAATGGACAGACAAAAGCCTGGCCGCGATTGCCGCCAAGGATGAGGTATTGGCCGCGCGTGTGCCTGCCGATGTTACCGACTGGTGCCCGGCCTATCCGGAAAAAAGCCTGGATGAACGGCGGGCCTTCTGGTCGGGGTTGCTGTCGGCAGTGGCCGGGCATGAAAGCACCTGGAACCCCGAAGCCGTCGGTGGCAGGGGAAAATGGATCGGATTGATGCAGATCGCCCCCAAGTCGGCCAAGAACTATGGCTGCCCCGCAAGCAGCCCCGCCGCGCTGAAAGACGGGGCGACCAATCTGGAATGCGCTGTGGAAATCCTAAGCTATCAGGTCGCCCGCGACGGGGTGGTGGCGGGCGCGGGCAATCAGGGCATCGGGCGCGATTGGGCCCCGTTGCGCAACGCCTCCAAACGGGTCGACATGGCCGCCTGGACCAAAGCGCAAAGCTACTGCCGGTAAGGCGCCAGGCGCGATCAGCCGCCCAGCATGCGGCTGGCCATTTCGGACAAATCGCGGCTCAGCCCCGGCGTGGCCAGAATGCGCGACAGTTCGGCCCGGATCATCTGCTGGCGGTCAGCATCATAGCGCGGCCAGGTTTCAAAAGCGGTGGACATGCGGGCCGCGGTTTGTGGGTTCACAGGGTCAAGCCGGATCAGCCAATCGGCCAAGGTGGCATAACCCGCGCCGCTGTCATGGTGAAAACCTGCATGGTTCGCCGTCAGCGCGCCCAAGACAGCGCGAAAGCGGTTGGGGTTCTTCATGTCGAAATCAGGCCGGGCCGTCAGGCGTGAAACCGTGGCAGGAGCGGCATCCGGGGCGGCCATCGCGACCTGCACCGCAAACCACTTGTCCATCACCAAACGATCGGCCTGCCAACGTGAACCAAATTCGGCAAGCTCTTGATCTCCGCAATTATTTTCCAAAAGGATCGCCAGCGCACCAAAGCTTTCGGTCATGTTGCACGCCTGTGCAAATGCGGCTTTCGCGGCCGTGCCGCCATCACGGCGCGTCAGAAATGAAAGCGCGGCAAGGCGCAGCGCGCGTTTGCCCGCCGGGCCCGCTTCGGCCGAGAAAGGGCCATCGACGCGGCAAGATTGCTCCAGCGCATCAAGGCCGGGGGCAAGGGTTTCTGCCATGGCAGCGCCCAGCAGACGCCGGGCGCTGTGGATGCGGGCGGGGTCGGGCACATGGCCTGCGGCATGCAACGTGGCGGCCATGTCATCATCCGATGGCAAACGCAGCGCCAGCGCGCGGAAGGCCGGATCAAGGCTGTCATCAAAGGCAAGCCGGGCCATGCCATCCAAGAGATCGGCCGAAGGGTCCGCCCCGCGCGTGACCATCCGGGCCAAAACGTCCTTGGCCAGCGCGCGCCCCGCCTCCCAACGATTGAAAGGATCGGTGTCATGGGCCAACAAAAAGGCGCGTTCGGAATGCGTCACATCACGTTCCAACACGACGGGGGCCGAAAATCCGCGCAGGATCGACGGCACAGGCCGCGAAGAAAGTCCTTCGAACGCAAAGCTTTGCACGGGCTTGTTCATTTCAAGAACCCGGGTCGGAACCACCTCATCGCCATTGGGATTCAAAAGCCCCACGGCTATGGGGATGACCTTGGCACCTTTGGTGTCCTGCCCCGGTGTCGGCGGGTTGGTTTGGGTAAATGTCAGCGTATAAGTGCCCCCGGAAGGCGCTACGGCCCAAGCCTCATGCACTTTCAGGCGCGGGGTTCCGGCTTCGGAATACCAGCGTTTGAACTGGGCCAGATCGCGGCCGGTGACGTCTTCGAAAACCTTCAACCAATCTTCAATCGTCGCCGCTTCGCCATCATGGCGGGCAAAATAAAGCTCCAGCGCCTGTTCATAGCTTTCATCGCCGACAAGACGTTTCAAGATGCCGATCACCTCGGCCCCTTTTTCATAGATCGTCGCGGTGTAGAAATTGTTGATTTCCACAAAGCTTTCAGGCCGCACCGCATGGGCCAATGGCCCCTGATCTTCGCGGAACTGACGCGCGCGCAGCATCAGAACATCTTCGATGCGCTTGACCGCATGGCTGCGCATATCGCCTGAAAACTGCTGATCGCGGAACACGGTCAGCCCCTCTTTCAGGCACAGCTGGAACCAGTCACGGCAGGTAATGCGGTTGCCTGTCCAATTGTGAAAATACTCATGCGCGATAATCGCCTCGATGCGGGCGAAGTCATCATCTGTTGCCGTATCGGGGCTGGCCAGAACCACCTTTGAGTTGAAAATGTTCAACCCTTTGTTCTCCATTGCGCCCATATTGAAGTCATCAACGGCCACAATGTTGAAAATGTCCAAGTCGTATTCCCGACCATAGACGTTTTCATCCCATGTCATCGACTTTTTCAACGCCTCCATCCCCCAGGCGCAGCGGTCTTCATCGCCCGGGCGAACCCAGATGTTCAGCGCAACCGGGCGGCCGGATTTGGTGGTGAATTGGCCGGGATGGGCAATGAGGTCACCCGCCACCAGCGCAAACAGATAGGCCGGTTTTGGCCAGGGGTCGTCCCATTCCGCCCAACCCGGCCCCTGCGCCACGGGGTTGCCGTTGGACAGCAGAACCGGCATGTCGCCTTCGATCCGCACGTGAAAGCGCGCCATGACGTCGGGGCGATCCGGGTAGTAGGTGATCTTGCGAAAACCTTCCGCCTCGCATTGGGTGCAATACATGCCTTTTGACATGTAAAGACCTTCAAGCGCGGTGTTGGTTTCGGGGGCAATCTCTACCTCGGTTTCCAAGGTAAAGGGCCCGGCCGGAAGGTCAGCGGCGGCGATTGTCAGGCCTTCGACACCAACACTGGGTGTAACCGCCCGGCCATCGATGGCGGCCGCGATCAGCGTCAGCCCTTCGCCGTTCAGCCACAGGTCATGGCGACCGGGCCGCGCGGGGTTTGGCGCAAAAGAAAGTCGGGCAAGCACGCGCGTCGCACGCGGGGCAAGGCGGAAGGTCAGGTGAACCTGATCCAGCGTGAAGGGAAAGGGCTGGTAATCGGCCAGATAGACGGTGCGCGGATCGGCTGCGGGCATGGGTGCACTCCTTTGCGCCCCAAGCTATGCCCTTTGCCGCCCGCCGCAAGGGGTCAGACGAGATCGGCCAGCCTTTCCAGCGGGCGGCACAGCGCGGTGCCTTTCGGGCTGGTGACAAAGGGGCGCTGCACAAGGCCGGGCAGCTTTACCATCGCGTCCAAAATCTGGTCTTCGGTCGCGTCTGCGGCGGTAAGCCCCATCTCTGCGGCGGGGGAATTGGCGACCCGCAGCACCGAACGCGCGGTCACGCCTGCGGCCGCGAACAGCGCTTGAAGCTGGGGCTTTGTCCAGCCAAGCTTCAGATATTCAACAACAATCGGCTCATGTCCGGCGGCGCGTATCGCGGCAAGCGCCTTGCGCGAGGTGCCGCATGCGGGGTTGTGATAAAGGGTGACGGTCATGCACAGCCTTTGGATTTTTGCCTTCCTGCCACGGGTTTGGCGCCAGGGGAAGCGCTTTCGCTCTTTACGAATCGCCTGATCTCGCTAGATCAATGTTCCATGAATGTTCTCATTTGGCTCAAACGCGATCTGCGCCTGCATGACCACCCGGCCCTGACCATGGCCGCAGGGATGGGCGCGCTGTTGCCGCTTTACGTGGTGGAGCCAGAGCTTTGGGCACAGCCCGATGCTTCGGCGCGGCAATGGGGCTTTTTGGCAGAAAGCCTTGCCACCCTCAGGGCCGAGATGGCGGGCATGGGGCTTACCTTGGCGCTGCGCACTGGCGATGCGGTTGAGGTGCTGTCGCGACTGTGTTTGCGCCACCAGATTTCGCGCATCATCAGCCATGAAGAAACCGGCAACGGGTGGAGTTTTGCGCGCGACCGCAAGGTGGCGGCATGGGCGCGCGAGGCCGGGATCGACTGGATCGAACTGCCGCAATCGGGGGTTATCCGGCGTTTGGCTGGGCGTGACGGCTGGCAGGCGCGCCGCGATGGGTTCATGGCTGGCCCTGCCCTGCCCCTGCCCCAAACGCTGCGCGGGGTTGAAGGGGTGGAACCGGGGCCGATCCCCTCGGCGCGGGCGCTGCGACTGGAGGATGACCGTTGCCCCCACCGCCAACGCGGCGGGCGGGACGAAGGGCTGCGGCTGCTGGACAGTTTCCTGACCCTGCGGGCCGAACCTTACCGCGCGGCCATGTCCTCGCCCCTGACGGCAGAGCGGGCCTGTTCGCGGCTGTCACCGCATTTCGCATTTGGCACCTTGTCGCTGCGCGAGGTGGTGCAGGCGACAAAAGCGCGGCAAGATCAGCATCCGGGCCGCCATTGGGCCGGGTCCTTGTCCAGTTTTCAAAGCCGTCTCGCATGGCGCGATCATTTCGTGCAAAAGCTTGAAGATCAGCCCAGCCTTGAAACCGACTGTCTGTCGCGTGCAGCCGAAAGCCTGCGCCCGCGCATCCCGGATGCCGCGCGGCTGGCCGCCTGGACGGCGGGGGAAACCGGCCTGCCCTTTCTGGACGCCTGTCTGCGCTATTTGCGCGCCACGGGGTGGCTGAATTTCCGTATGCGGGCGATGGTAATGGCCACGGCATCTTATCACCTGTGGCTGGATTGGCGGGCGACCGGGCCGGTTCTGGCGCGGCTTTTCACTGATTATGAGCCGGGCATCCACTGGCCGCAGGTGCAGATGCAATCCGGGGTGACAGCCATCAACACGCCGCGCATCTATAACCCCATCAAACAGGGATTGGATCAGGACCCGACTGGCGCGTTTACCCGCCGCTGGGTGCCAGAACTGGCAGCGGTGCCGGACAGCTTTTTGCAAAGCCCGTGGAAATGGCCGGGATTTCAAATCCTTGCCGGGCGGCGCTATCCTGCGCCGATCATCGATCCGGTCGCCGCACAAAGCGCTGCTCGCGATGCAGTCTGGGCCTTGCGGCGGCTTTCGGGGCATCGCCAAGAGGCAGCCGGGATTGCTGCGCGCCACGCCAGCCGCGCGCCACGCCGAACGCTGCCGCAAAGAGCCTCGGCCCAGTTAAGTTTCGATCTGTAATGATCGGATCTGCCGGTCAATACCTGCGCCGCGCAACAAAGGGGGCCGCGGCCCACAGCCGCCAAACAGCGCCTAATCCGCACCGATGAAACGGGCAAGTTTGCCAAGGGTCTGCAGGCCCAGCGCATGTGCGCCAAAGTCCTTGGCCCCATCATGTTCGGCTTGGGTGGCGAAAATCATCACCATGCGCAGCTGGGTCGCGCCGTTGACCTCTTCCATCGTGACATGGGCCTCGGCGTGCTGCGGACCGTTTTCGCCCCAATGCAGCGTGTATTCAATGCGGGTTTTCGGATCGATCCGGACATAGCGGTGGTGGTTTGGAAAGACCGTTCCATCCGGGCCGATCATGTCGAAAACCCATTCGCCGCCCGTGCGAAGGTCGATCCGCTGGGTGCGACAGGAATACCCGTCTGGCCCCCACCATTGCGGCAAGGTCACGGGGTTAACCCACGCCCCCCAGACTGCATCCAGCGGGGCGGCGATCGCGCGCTCCATCACCATGCTGCGGTCGGCAATGCTCATGGCTGAATTCCTTGTGCATAGGCTTCCAACTGGCTGGCAACTGCGCCCCAGCCCTCGAAAAACCCCATGTCGGCATGGGATTTGGCCGCCTCGGCGGTGCGGTGGCGGACGACAGCGCGATAGAGCGTGCGACCGGGGCCAGCCGGTGCAAAGGTGATGATGGCGGTCATGAACGGATCGGCCGTGGGCTTCCACCCCGCCGTGTAGCTGTCTGTAAACACAATCTTTTCGTTCGGGATCAGTTCAAGATAGATGCCGTTGTTGTCCATCACCGTGCCCCCCACATCAAAGGTGGTGTTGCACGCCCCCCCTGGCCGCAGATCCAAGGTGCAGGCGATCACCCGGTTGGGTTTCGGCACGAACCATTGCATCAAATGTTCAGGGACCGTCCAGCAGGTGTAGAGCACGGCAGGCGAAGCGGCGATTTCACGCTCCAGCACCAGATCAAGGGTTGGGTCAAGATCGTCGGTCATCGCCTGTTTCCTGCCTGGGTGCGTGTACGTGGCGGGCCGGCCTGCGCCCGACAGACATGGCCACGATTGGAATCATGGTTCGCCATGTCCCACCCTAAGCGACGGCCGCACGCCCCTGAAAGACAAAAGTTCAACCTGCGGCCGCCGCGTCATTTTCGTGCGAATAAAGAAGGTGCTTTCTGCCCAGCGCTGAAAAAGACGCAGCCTTTTATTTGCCCCCTGCAGGTGGCCGCCCTAGTATTCACCTGCATACCAAAAGGAGAAGACGATGGCCGCGCGGACAGATATCAACGGGTTGCAGGTGGACGAAGCCCTTGCCAGCTTTATCAATACCCGCGCGCTTCCCGCAACCGGCATCAGTGCCGAAACCTTCTGGTCTGGCTTTGCCAGCCTTCTGACCAATCTTGCCCCGAAAAACCGCGCGCTTTTGGCCAAGCGTGATGATCTGCAAGCCCGGATTGACGCCTGGCACCGCGACCATCGGGGGCAGGTGCATGACCACGAGGCCTACAAGGCATTTCTGACCGAAATCGGCTATCTTTTGCCCGATGGCCCCGCCTTCCAGATTGACACCGCGAACGTAGACCCCGAAATCGCATCAGTGCCCGGCCCGCAATTGGTGGTGCCCGTCACCAACGCCCGCTATGCACTGAACGCCGCCAATGCGCGCTGGGGCAGCCTTTACGATTGCTTTTATGGCACCGATGCCATGGGCAGTGCGCCTCCGCCCGGCGGATATGAGCGCGGCCGCGGCGCGCGCGTCATCGCCCGCGCCCGGGTGTTTTTGGACGAGGCCTTCCCGATCGAAGGCACCAGCCATGCCGACGCCCGCCGCTATATCATCAAGGACGGCGCGCTTTTGGTCGATGACATGCCTTTGGTGCAGCCCGAAAAATTTGTGGGCTATCGTGGAAATCCAAAGGCCCCTGACGCTGTTTTGTTGAAAAACAACGGGCTGCATGTCGAAATGGTGTTTGACCGTGCGCATTTCATCGGTGGGCGTGATCAGGCCCTGCTGGCGGATGTGCAATTGGAAAGTGCGATGTCGGCGATCATGGATTGCGAAGATTCGGTCGCCTGTGTCGATGCCGAAGACAAGGTGCAGGCCTATGCCAACTGGCTGGGGCTGATGCAGGGCGATCTGGTGGAAAGCTTCACAAAGGGCGGCAAGCGGCTTGAGCGCCGCCTGAACCCGGACCGGCGCTATACCGCGCCAGACGGCGGCGATCTGACGATCAAGGGACGCGCCTTGTTGTGGGTGCGCAATGTTGGCCATCTGATGACCAATCCGGCCATCCTGTTGCCTGACGGCTCTGAGGTGCCCGAAGGGCTGATGGATGCGATGATTACCACGCTGATCGCCTGCCATGACTTGCGCAAATCCGACGGCACGCGCAATTCGGTCCATGGCTCGGTCTATGTTGTCAAACCAAAGATGCATGGCCCCGAAGAAGTGGCCTTTGCCTGCGAAACCTTTGACCGGGTGGAAGATGTCCTTGGCCTGCCGCGCAACACGGTGAAGCTGGGCATCATGGATGAAGAACGCCGCACCTCGGTCAATCTGAAAGAATGCATCCGGGCCGCGAAATCGCGGGTTGCCTTCATCAACACCGGCTTTCTGGACCGCACCGGCGACGAAATTCACACCTCGATGGAGGCCGGCCCCTTCAGCCGCAAGGACTTTATCAAAAGGAAGGGCTGGATCGGCGCCTATGAGGTGTTGAACGTCGACATCGGGCTGGAATGCGGCCTTTCGGGCCGGGCGCAGATCGGCAAAGGCATGTGGGCCATGCCCGACCTGATGGCAGCGATGCTGGAACAAAAGATCGAACATCCCAAATCCGGGGCCAATTGCGCCTGGGTGCCTTCGCCCACGGCCGCCACATTGCATGCGCTGCATTATCACCGGATCGACGTGATGGCTGTTCAGGCAAAACTGGCCAAGGGCGGGCGGCGGGCGCATGTGGATGCGGTTTTGGACATTCCTTTGGCCACCTATCGCCGCTGGAACGACGATCAGGTGATCCGCGAGGTCGAGAACAACGCCCAAGGCATTCTCGGCTATGTCGTGCGCTGGATCGACGCGGGGGTTGGCTGTTCCAAGGTGCCGGACCTGAACGATGTCGGCCTGATGGAAGACCGCGCCACCTGCCGCATCTCGGCACAGCATATTGCCAACTGGATGCATCACGGCGTGGTCAGCGAAACCCGGGTGATGGAGGCGATGAAGAAAATGGCCGCGGTGGTTGACCGGCAAAACGCCAGCGACCCGGCCTATCGCCCGATGGCACCCGGTTTTCAGGGCATCGCTTTTCAGGCGGCATGCGATCTGGTGTTCAAGGGCCGCGAACAGCCCTCGGGCTATACCGAGCCCTTGCTGCACCATTATCGGCTGTTGGCCAAGGCGGGGTGATCCCCGCCGTCAGCCTGCGTCGATCGACAGCGCGTGCACCCGTGTGGTGATGTCGCCCAGCGCCTGATGCACCGCCCGATGCCGCGCCACGCGCCCCAATTCGGCCAAGGCGCTGGCGCGGATCACCACCGCAAAATGGCTTTCGCCGGTGCCGTCATCGCCCGAATGTCCCGCGTGGCGATGGCTGTCGTTCACCACCTCAAGCCGGTCCGGCGCGAAACTTGCAACAAGTCTTTGACGAATTTCGCTTTCAATGCTCATTTGACCCCCTATGACCCCCTTCACCTTGCCGCGTAAATCCCTAAACTCATGGCCCCGAGTCGGAAAGGCCTGAGACGATGGTAAAACCCCCTTTTGAGTTCGACCTGCGGGTGTCCTCAGACAAGGCAAAGCGCAAAACCACGCGCCGTGGCGGCATGTCTGGGGCCTTTGAAACCTCGCAAAAGGCCTGCGATTACCCTGATTGCAAGGAAAAAGGTGCCTATCGCGCGCCAAAATCCCCCGATCATCTGGATGAGTTCTTCTGGTTCTGCCGCGACCACGTGCGCGAATACAATCTGCGCTGGAATTTTTTCGGTACGGCCAGCGACGAAGAGTTTCAAAAGCTTTTGGAGAAAGACCGGCTTTGGGAACGCGAAACCCGGCCTTTTTCGAAAAAAGATGATGGGCGGGCCTGGGCAAGGCTTGGCGTGAGCGATCCGATGCAGCTTTTGGGGGAAAAGGCCACGCAGAACCCAGGCCGTGTGGTGTCGACCGCCACGCGCAAGCTGCCGCCAACAGAACGCAAGGCGGTCGAGATTCTCGAAGCCCGCGATACCTGGACAAAGGCGGAAATCCGCAAGGTCTACAAAGCCTTGGTCAAGGATCTTCACCCCGATATGAACGGCGGCGACCGCCGGGATGAAGAACGCCTTCAAGAGGTTGTCTGGGCCTGGGACCAGATCAAGGACAGCCGCTTCTTCAAGGAATAGCGCCGGCGCCGGTGTTCAGGACCGGCGGATGAAATCGTATTTCAAAAGCCACATCAAAATGCGCTCGATCACCGGGGGCGGGAGGTTCAGGCCTTTGGCCAGAACCTCCACCTCGGCGCCCTGTGCGCCGGCGCCTTCGATGGCCTGAAACACCGCCAGAACCTGCGCTTTGGCGGCAAAGACCCGCTTGACCCCGGCATAGTCGCGCACGTCCAAGGTCTCAGCCGGGCCCAGCCTGCCGGTCAGGTCGCGCGCGATCAGACGCTTGCCGGCAAACCTTGCCAATTCGCTTGGATAGGCCGCGAACAGCGCAGTTGGCGACGGCGACAGGGGCAAGGCATCGGCGGCATAGCGCACCGAGCGGGCCATCGCGGCGCTGCGGCGGGCCTGCTGTTCGCCCCACAGCGCCTGCATCTGCGGCACGACCTGCGCCCAGTCATAGGTGGCGCGCGCGCGCGCCTGCCCGGCCGCCCCCATTTTCTTGCGCAAGCCGGGGTTCAGCGCCAGATCAAGGATACGTGCCGTCAATTCGCCCATATCAATTTCAGTCAGCGCCGATGTCAGCGAGCAATATTGCACATAGCTGTCATAGCCCCCCTGATAGCGCAGCGCCTCTTGTGCCAGATGCGGGCCGGGCAGCGTGCGGCTGGTGATGCGAAAGCCAACATCCGGGGTGACAGTATCCTTCATCCCATCCCAATCCGACACCAGCAAGGGCAAGCCCGCCGCCATGCCTTCGATCGGCGCAAGGCCAAAGGTTTCTTGAATGTTATCAATAAGAAACATGAAAACATCAGATCCCGAAAGGGCTGCCTTGCGGTCTTGCGCATTGGCCCCGTCCAATAGGGCAAAGCCCACGTCGGGCATCAACCGCCTCGCGCCCTCGGCAAAGACCTTGCGCGAATAGTCTTCGCGGAACACCCCACAAAAAGCGATGTGCAGCTTTTGCCCCTTGGGCAGCTTTTTCTGCGCCGCCTGCATGGCAATATAGATCGGCAGGGGGTCGAATTTCTCATGCGGGGTCAGCCGGGCGATCGTGGTGAAGACCACATCGTTTGGCCCCGCCCCCATCCGCGCGCGCAAGGCCTGGCCGGCCACCGGATCGGGGGTGAAATCGTCACAATGAATGCCAAGGGGGATCACAGGCAGCATCGGGCGCCCGCGCGGGGCTGCGTTCAGCTGGCGTTTGAGATGGTTGTCGATCAGGTCGAGTTGGAAATTCACGCTGGCCAGCACCGCCTTGCTGGTGCAGATCACCGCATCCCAATCCTCCACCGGGGCGACGCGCAGGTTCATCCAACCCTCCATCACCGCCTGGGTCGAGATGGTATGGGTGATCCCCGAAAGCGCATAGGCGCCGGTGCCATAGGGCGCGCGCCGCCATGCTTCGGCGGCATAGTTGGGGCTGGGATAAAACACGGTTCCCACAGGGGCAATTTCGGCCGGTCGCATCAGGCTGGCCGCACGCACCGGCACACCGGGGCGCAGAGTTTCGGCCAGCGCCTTGACCGGATCGGCCTCTGCCACTTGCTTGGACAGGATGACGAATTCGTCAACATCGGCGTGGCGCAAGAACCCTTTCAAAAAGCTTTCCCCAGCCACCCGCCGGCCGTTGATGCCCTTGGCCGCGGGGTCAAACCCATCTTGCGCATACCAGATTGCAGCGTTTTCGGGCCGGGTCATTTCGTCTCCATCCAAAGCCAGGGGGTCGGCCCCTGTCGCCATTCCCAAAGCGCGATCAGCCGGTCCAGATCGGACAGCTCTTCCATCCAGGCCGGAAAGCCGCTGTCATCCAGCTTGCGCCCGATCTCGGTGATGGTGTGGGTTGCGCCAAAGCGGTGCGACAAGGTCTGCGTCACGCCCGAGGACAGCCCCGGGTGGCATTCGACCAGAATATCAGCGTGCAAAAGACCCGGCGCACGCGCGGGGTCCAACAGCGCCAGTTCGGCGCCTTCGATGTCACAGATCACCACCGTGCGCTTTTCGGCACAAAGCGCGAAATCAGCGTGGTCAAACAGACCGCCAACTTCAACCCGCGCTTCGACCCCATTGGCCAAGGCCAGGGCCCGGCACAGCCCTTGTGCGACGTCGCTCGCATCGCGCGCCAAAACACGCGCCTGTGGCAAGCGCAGCGCCATGCCTACGGCGTAATAACCCTCGGCCGATCCGATATCGACAATCAGGTCAGGGGCTTTGGCGATGATGCCTTCGATCACCGAATGCAAGCTGGCCTCATAGGCCCCAAGCAGCCGCGCCGCCCGGGTGCCTTCAGAGGCCTGGACCTGATAGGACATGCCCTTGAACGGACCTGCAATCACCGTGGGGCCGCAGCGTGCCTCCAGCGTTCTGGCCATCAGCTCTGCGCGCCATTTCGCCAGATACCGAAGGGTTTTGTTCAGCGCTTGTGCACTTGGCGGACCTGCAAGCATGGCCCGCACCGTCTCGGTTACAGCCGCAGTCAGCTTCGAGGGCTGGGCTGGCTGGCGCAAAATGGATCTCCAAAGAAAATATCAAAATTTTCTGGAGACTATCTGCGCCCGAAGCGCCTGTCTACTGATGACGAAGGGCCGGGTTTCAAGACGCACGGAACGCCAGCGCCACACCGTTCATGCAATAGCGTTTGCCGGTCGGCTGCGGACCATCGTTAAAGACATGGCCCAGATGCCCCCCGCAGCGGCGGCAATGGACTTCGGTCCGGCTGCCGAAAATGCCGGGGTCTTCCTTGGTGCCGACGGCATTTGCCAAGGGTTGCCAGAACGAAGGCCAGCCAGTGCCGCTGTCATATTTGGTGGCAGACGCGAAAAGCGGCAGGTCACATCCGGCGCAATGAAAGGTACCGGCGCGCTTTTCGTGGTTCAGCGGGCTGGTACCGGCCCGCTCGGTCGCCTCATGACGCAAGACCTGATAGGCCTCGGTCGACAGACGGGATTTCCATTCGGCGTCTGACAAGGTGAACTCAAAGCTTTCGGCGCTGGCCGTGCGGCCAAGCCCAAGGGCAGCAAGGGTAGAGGCGATAAAAACGCGGCGTTGCATGGCAAATCTCCTGTGTTGGATGACCCTAACACAAGATGGCGCGGGAAGGGTCAAAGGTTACACCTGCTCACCAACTTGCGAAAAGCCGTGAGTCCAGCCCTTGCAGCCCCCCCCGATATGTTCCACTACTTGGCCGATTGCGGGCGAAGGCCCGGCGCTTTGACATGGACGAATCCGATGGCCGAGAACCTGATGAAACCTACCGAAGAAATCTCGGTCCGCGATGTGTTTGGCATCGACACCGACATGAAGGTCAAAGGCTTCGCCGAAGCGACCGACCGCGTACCGGCCATTGATCCGACATACAAGTTTGATCCCGATACCACTTTGGCGATCTTGGCGGGTTATGCCTATAACCGCCGCGTGATGATCCAAGGCTATCACGGCACCGGCAAATCGACCCATATCGAACAGGTCGGCGCGCGGCTGAACTGGCCGACGGTGCGGGTCAACCTTGACAGCCACATCAGCCGGATCGACCTGATCGGCAAAGATGCGATCAAGCTGCGCGATGGCAAACAGGTGACCGAGTTCCACGAAGGTATCCTGCCTTGGGCGCTGCGCAACCCGGTTGCGATCGTGTTTGACGAATATGATGCTGGCCGGGCGGACGTCATGTTCGTGATCCAGCGCGTGCTGGAACATGACGGCAAGCTGACGCTTCTGGACCAGAACGAGATCATCACCCCCCACCCGTCCTTCCGGCTGTTTGCCACGGCGAACACCGTGGGTCTGGGCGACACGACAGGCCTTTATCACGGCACCCAGCAGATCAACCAGGCCCAGATGGACCGCTGGTCGCTGGTGGCCACGCTGAATTACCTTAGCCATGACGCCGAAGCCGCCATCGTTCTGGCGAAAAGCCCGCATTACAACACCGAAAAAGGCCGCAAGCAGATCAGCCAGATGGTCACCGTCGCCGACCTGACGCGCACCGCCTTCATGAACGGTGATCTGTCAACCGTGATGAGCCCACGCACCGTGCTGAACTGGGCGCAAAACGCCGAGATCTTCCGCAACGTCGGCTATGCGTTCCGCCTGTCCTTCCTGAACAAATGCGACGAGCTGGAGCGCCAGACCGTGGCCGAGTTCTACCAGCGCTGCTTTGCCGAAGAGCTGCCGGAAAGTGCCGCAAGCATGGCAATGAAGTAACCCCTCACCCTGCCCTTCCAAAGGGCGTGGGCACTGGATGAAATGGGGCACGACCTACGACATAGGCACCCACTCGCACCTCGTTGGTGAGGAAAGGGGGGGGAGCCGGCCAATGGCAAGAACGGGGCAAACCATGACCAAACCCAACGACAACCCCGCCGATCCCTTCAAGAAAGCCTTGGCCGAGGCGACCAAGGTCATGGCCGATGATCCGGATATGACGGTCACCTATTCGGTCGACCCTTCTGGCATGACCAAGGAAGGCGTGCGCCTGCCGCAGGTTTCGCGTCGGATGACGCGCGACGAGGTGCTGTTGGCACGTGGCACAGCGGATGCTTTCGCGCTGCGGCGCAAGTATCATAACGAGGTAACCTCGGCCCGCTATTCCCCCACGGGCCAGCTTGCCCGCGAAATCTATGATGCCATGGAGATCGCCCGCTGCGAGGCGGTCGGCGCGCGGGCCATGCCCGGCACTGCCACGAATATCGACGCCAAGATCGCCCATGAGGCGGATCGCAAAGGCTATGGCAGCCTGACCAGCCCCGGCGAGGCGCCGCTTTCGGTGGCGGCGGGCTATCTGGTGCGTCATCTGGCAACGGGGCAAAGCCTGCCCAAGGCGGCCGAGAACGTCATGAACCTGTGGCGCGGCTTTATCGAGGAACAGGCCGGTGGCACGCTGGACAATCTGGACCATGTGCTTGCCGATCAGGCCGCCTTTGCCCGGCTGACCCGCAAGGTGATTGCCGATCTTGGCTATGGCGACCAGCTGGGCGACGACCCTGACACGCCCGAAGAAGACCAATCCGGCGATGAGGCCGAAGAAGATCAGGAAAACCCAGACAGCGAAGGCTCTGAAGAGCAGGACTCCGAAGAAAGCGAGGCCAGCCCCGAACGCTCGCAGGACGATCAAGAAGACCAGTCTCAGGCGCAAGTCACCATGGAAGACAGCGCCGACATGGAAGAAGGCGATGAGACGGAACTGCCCGATGGCGAGGCCCCGCTTGAGCCGCCGCCGCCCGCACACTATTCCGACGCGGACCCGAACTATACCGTCTATACCACCGATTTCGATGAAGAAATCCGTGCCGAAGATTTGGCCGAACCGGCCGAACTGGAACGGCTGCGCGCCTATCTGGACCAGCAGTTGGAACCGCTGAAAGGCGCTGTTTCGCGGCTTGCAAACAAGCTGCAGCGCCGTCTTCAGGCCCAGCAGAACCGCTCGTGGCTTTTTGATCTGGAAGAAGGCACGCTGGATGCGGGCCGCTTGGCGCGGGTTGTGGCAAACCCGACAACGCCGCTGTCCTTCAAGCAAGAAAAGGATACCGAGTTCCGCGATACTGTCGTGACCTTGCTGATCGACAATTCCGGCTCCATGCGGGGCCGCCCGATTTCGATCGCCGCGATCTGCGCCGATGTGCTGGCGCGCACCTTGGAACGCTGCAGCGTCAAGGTCGAAATTCTTGGCTTCACCACCCGCGCCTGGAAAGGTGGGCAGGCCCGCGAACGGTGGCTGGCCCAAGGCCGCCCCCAAGCACCGGGCCGGCTGAACGATTTGCGCCACATCATCTATAAATCCGCCGATGCGCCATGGCGCCGCGTGCGGCCCAATCTGGGCCTGATGATGAAAGAGGGCCTTTTGAAGGAAAACATCGACGGCGAGGCACTGGAATGGGCGCATCGTCGGGCCATGGCGCGCCCCGAGGCGCGCAAGATCCTGATGGTCATTTCCGATGGCGCGCCAGTGGATGACAGCACCCTGTCGGTCAATGCCGCGTCTTTCCTTGAAAAGCACCTGCGCGATGTGATTGCGATGGTCGAACGCCGCCGTGCGGTAGAGCTGATCGCCATCGGCATCGGCCATGATGTCACGCGCTATTACCAGCGCGCGGTGACGATCACCGATGTCGAGCAATTGGCAGGCGCGATGACCGAACAGCTGGCAGGGCTTTTCGAAGTGGATGCCAAAAAGCGCGATCGGGCTCTTGGGCTGCGCAAGGCAGGGTAATCGGGGAAAGGCTGTGTTCTGCCGCCTTGGGCCTGCGCCCGTTTCGTGAAAAAAGACCAATGGCACAAAGGATGACCCTGATGTTTCAGACATTTGATTCAACGGCAAATCCTGCGCAGGGGCCGGCCCGTCTTGCCGACCTGCGCCAGGTTCTAGTCGCCGAAGGGTTGGCGGGGTTCATCATTCCCCGTGCCGATGTGCACCAAGGCGAATATGTCGCCGCCCGTGACGAACGGCTGCAATGGCTGACCGGCTTTACCGGATCGGCCGGCTTTGCGATCGTCTTGACCAAGGCGGCAGGGGTTTTCATCGACGGGCGCTACCGCACGCAGGTCAAGGGGCAAGTAGACCTTGCCCATTTCACCCCCGTGCCCTGGCCCGAAACCAAACCGGCAGATTGGCTGCGCGCGCAGGCGTTTGAAGGTGTCGTCGGGTTTGACCCCTGGCTGCACAGCGCAGATGAAATTGAAAAGCTGCAAGCAGGCCTTGAAGGCAGCGGCGTTTCGCTGCGCGCGGTTGGCAATCTGGTTGACCGGATCTGGGCCGACCAACCCGAAGCCCCGATGGGCCGGGCCTTTGCCCACCCCGATGCGCTGGCGGGCGAAACCAGCGCCGCCAAGCGCGCGCGTCTGGCCGAAACCCTGCGCCACGCGGGGCAAACGGCGGCCGTTATCACCCTGCCCGACAGCTTGTGCTGGCTTTTGAACATCCGGGGCGCGGATGTGCCGCGCAACCCGATCGTGCATGGCCATGCGATCTTGCACGACGACGCCCGCGTCAGCCTTTTTGCCGAAAGCGCCAAGTTCGACGAGGCGACCCGCGCCCATCTGGGCCCCCATGTCACCTTGCGCCCGGTTCAGGCCTTTGTGCCCGCCTTGCGCACGCTGCAAGGCCCGGTGCGGGTGGACAAATTCACTGCCCCGCTTGCGGTTTCGGTTGAACTGGAAGAGGCAGGCACCTCAGTTGCTTGGGCCGACGATCCCTGCCGGCTGCCAAAGGCGTGCAAGAATGCCGGTGAAATCAGCGGCATGCGCGAGGCGCATCTGCGCGATGGCGCGGCGATGGTGGAATTCCTGTGCTGGCTGGACGCCCAACTGCCCAAGGGCGGGCTGACCGAGATCGACGTGGTCAAGGGGCTGGAAGGGTTTCGCCGGGCCACCAATGCGCTGCATGACATCAGCTTTGACACCATCTGCGGCAGCGGGCCGAACGGCGCGATCATGCATTACCGGGTTACCGAGCAATCAAACCGTGCGGTAGATGCCAACGGGCTTTTGCTGGTCGACAGCGGCGCGCAATATCTGGACGGCACCACCGACATCACCCGCACGGTGGCGGTCGGTGACCCCGGCGATTACGCCCGCGCCTGCTATACCCGCGTGTTGCAAGGCACCATTGCCATTTCGCGGGTGCGCTGGCCCAAGGGGCTGACCGGGCGCGATCTGGATCCTTTGGCGCGAGCTGCGCTGTGGATGGCGGGGCAGGATTTCAACCATGGCACCGGGCATGGTGTCGGGGCCTTCCTGTCGGTTCATGAAGGGCCGCAACGCATTGCGCGCATCTCGGAAGTGCCGCTCGAGCAGGGGATGATCCTGTCGAACGAGCCGGGCTATTACCGCGAAGGCGAATTTGGCATCCGGCTGGAAAACCTTATCGTGGTGGAACCGGCCCCCAACCTGCCGGGCGGCGATGATGAGCGCAGGCAGCTGGGTTTCGAGACGTTGACCTTCGTGCCCTTTGACCGGCGCTTGGTGGTGACAGCGATGCTAGCCCCAGGTGAGCGCGACTGGCTGAACGCTTATCACGCCGAGGTGCTGGCCAAACTGGCCCCGCGGCTTTCGGCACCAGCTTTGGCATGGTGCCAGGCGGCCTGCGCCGCGATCTAAGCGCGATCAGGCTTCGGCGGCGGTTTTGCGGATGCGCGCGACCATGGCGCGCACCCCGTTTGACCGCTGGGCGGAAAGATGGTCGTTCAGGCCCAGCCGACCAAGCTCAGCTGCGGCATCGATTGCAGCCACCTGCCCCGCGGGCACCCCGCCATAAAGCGCGTGCAAGACGGCGATCAACCCCCGCACGATCATCGCATCCGAATCGCCCTGAAAGTCGAACACCCCGTCCGCGATCACCGGGCGCAGCCAGACCTGGCTTGCGCAACCGTCCACTTTCAGCGCCGGAACCTTGAAGCTGTCCTCCAAGGCCGGCATGGCTTTGCCCAATTCGATCACATGCCGATAGCGGTCTTCCCAGTCGTCCAGAAACTCAAAGGTTTCAGCGATCTCTTCAAAGGCGGCGGTGGCCATGGCAAGGTTCCTTCTTGTCTGGATGTCAGCTAATTCGCCAAGGCGCGGCTGTCCAGCCTCAGCGGTCTTTTCAAAGCCCCCTTGATCGGCTACCCAAAGGATATTGCTTGCAAGGACGATCCCCGATGCGCCTGCCCCTTACACTTGTTCTGACCGCCACTTTGGTTCTGACCTCTTGCGGGGCGATCCGCGAGTCGCGGTTGAACCCCCTGAACTGGTTCGGCCGGTCAAAAGAAGCCCAGGCGCAAGAGTTTGCAACCGGGGTGGTGGCCGACAAGCGCCCGCTGGCAGAACAGGTTCTGGCCATGAGCATCGAGAAAACCCCGAACGGGGCGATTGTGCGGGCGACCGGCCTGTCGCCGATGCAGGGCTATTACGATGCGGAACTGGTGGCGCGGCCGGTGGATGACAAGGGCGTTCTGGTCTTCGACTTTCGCCTGATGCCACCGCCCGAGCCGCAACCCATCGGCACCCAGCGCACGCGCGAAGTGACTGCTGCGGCCCATCTGTCGCATATCAAACTGGACGGCATCCGCGAAATCGTGGTGCAAGGCGCGCAGAACGCGCGGTCCAGCCGGCGTTAACGCCGCCGCGGGCCTGCCTTTGGTGGCTATTGGCCCATCAACTCCAGCACCTTGGCCGCAATGGCCCGGCTGCCCTTGATCGACGGGTGTACCAGATCAATGGCGTGATAGGATGTGTCGCCGTCTTTCTTGACCAGATCGGCAAGGCGCAGAAAGCTGACCCCCTCCATCGCCTTGGCCATGGCGGCAAGACGAAGGTCCAGCCGATCGCCCACAGGCCCGCAGCTTTCAACTGGAGAGGTGACGCCGGGCGTGCGCAGATAGCCGGTATAGATCACCCGCGCGCCAGTTTCCCGGATCTCGGACACCAGTTCCGGAATGGCTCCTGACCGGCCATCGGCAGAAATCAGGCGGTCCAGCATGCGGTTGCACCGCCCGCAGCCGCAGCCAAAAAGAATGTCATTGCCGCCGCCGTTCATCACGACGTAATCCCATGGTCCGCCGCGAAACTGCGCATCGATGCGCATTCCAGCCGCGCCGGACAGGGGCAGGATGTAAAAATAGCGCGCCCCAAAAACCGAATGATCGACGACCTTGGTGCCCAGCGCCTTGCCCAGCGCATGGGACACCGCGCCGCCCTTGATCCGGTTCGAGGCCATAAGGGAATCGCCCATCACCAGCACCGAGGGCTTGGCACCTTCGGCAAAGCCCGGCCCCGCAAGGGCCAGTGCCAAAATCAAAACTCTGAAAACTCGTGTCAGCACCTGCATTGAATGCCGCCCTTACCAATTACCCACATAGAATTCGGCTGGCCAAACCCTATCACCTTATTGGCCGTCGCATAGAGCCCGGGCCTGAAACCTTGCACCCGAAGCCGGGCTGCTACGGTTAAAGCCGCACCACCCGCACTTCGCTGCCCTTGGCAGAAAGCGCAATCTCGCCCCGGCAGAGCCGCATGGCGTCATCGCCAAACGCCTCGGCCCGCCAGCCTTTCAGCGCCTCCAACTCACGCTCGCCCGCCGCGATGGCGTCAAGCTCTCCGGCAGATGCGATCAGCCGGGGGGCCACGCCAAGGCTTTCCGACTTGGCCTTCAACAGCACGCGCAAAAGGTCGGCCAAGGCCGGGTTGACCTGAAGCTGCTCGCGCTGAAGGTCCGGTTTCGGCATGTCTTCGGGCCGCATTTCGGTGCCTGCCTTGATGGCGGCCAGAATGCCTTCGGCGATCTCGGCCTTGCGGCCTTCGCGCTGCAACAGGCGCGAACGGCCCAGCTCTTCCATATTGGTCGGCCGTGTCGAAGCCAGTTCCAACAGCGCGTCATCTTTCATGACCCGGCTGCGCGGCACATTGTTGCCTTGGGCATAGGTTTCGCGAAAGCGGGCCAACTCTTTGACAATGGACAGAAAACGCCCCGAGGTGGTGCGGGTTTTCACGCGCTGCCAC
>JAIOXV010000035.1 GCA_021741465.1 Paracoccaceae bacterium | reverse complement strand
CGACATAATTCCCCCACGTTCAAAGCAAAAGGTCCCAAGGTTTCCCCCGGCGCCTTTGGTCAACTCAAACCCTTAGTGGGCGTGCACCTTGTCCCAGTCTTCCCGCTTGGGAAGCTGCTCGAACGTGTGTTCTGGCGGCGGGCAGGTCAAGGTCCATTCCAGCGTGTCAGCGTATTCGTTCCAGTAGTTGTTCTCGGTCACCTTACGACCCCACAGCAGGCTGTAGAAGATCACACCGATGAAGAACACGAAGGAAGCGAACGAAATGAACGCACCGACTGACGAGAACCAGTTCCAGTAGGCAAAGGCCTCGGGGTAGTCGATGTAACGGCGCGGCATGCCCTGACGGCCCAGGAAGTGCTGGGGGAAGAATGTCAGGTTCGACCCAAGGAACATCGCCCAGAAGTGCAGCTTGCCTGCCCATTCCGGATAGTGGCGGCCGGACATCTTGCCAAACCAGAAGTAGATGCCGGCAAAGATCCCGAACACCGCGCCAAGGCTCATCACATAGTGGAAGTGCGCCACGACATAATAGGTGTCATGATAGGCCCGGTCCACCGGAGCCTGGCTCAGCACGATCCCGGTCACGCCACCAACGGTGAACAGGAACAGGAAGCCAAAGGCCCAAAGCATCGGTGTCTTGAACTCGATCGAGCCGCCCCACATGGTGGCAATCCACGAGAACACCTTGATGCCGGTCGGCACTGCGATGACCATGGTTGCCAGCATGAAATAGGACTGCTGGGTCAGCGACATGCCAACGGTGTACATGTGGTGCGCCCAGACGACAAAGCCCAGAACACCAATCGCCACCATGGCATAGACCATCGGCAAGTAACCGAAGATCGGCTTTTTCGAGAAGGTCGAGATGACCTGCGAAATGATGCCGAAGGCCGGGATGACGATGATGTACACTTCCGGGTGGCCGAAGAACCACAGGATGTGCTGATACAGGATCGGGTCACCGCCACCCGAAGGGGTGAAGAAGGTGGTGCCGAAGTTCCGGTCGGTTAGCAGCATGGTGATGGCACCAGCAAGAACCGGCAGGCTGAGCAGGATCAGCCACGAGGTCACAAAGATCGACCAGCCAAACAGCGGAACCTTGTGCAGGGTCATCCCCGGGGTGCGCATGTTCAAGAAGGTGGTGATCATGTTGATCGCGCCCAGGATCGACGAGGCACCCGACAGGTGCACGGCGAAGATCGCCAGATCCATCGCGTAGCCGCCTTCGGCGGTGGTGGTCAGCGGCGGGTAAAGCACCCAGCCCACACCCGCGCCTGGCCCAAGACCAGAGGTCAGATCGCCATTACCGCCGGGCGACAGCATCGAGGCCACACCCAGCGACAGACCGGCAACATACATCCAGTAGGACAAGTTGTTCATCCGGGGGAACGCCATATCAGGCGCACCGATCTGCAACGGCATGAAATAGTTGCCAAAACCGCCAAAGAGCGCCGGGATGACGACGAAGAACATCATCAACACGCCGTGGTAGGTGATCATCACGTTCCACAGGTGCCCGTTCGGGGTGCAGGTATCTGCGCTGGCAATCAACCGCGCGCCTTCCTGGCACATGTACTGCACGCCGGGGTGCATCAGTTCCATCCGCATATAGATGGTGAAGATCACCGAAACCAGGCCAGCAAGCCCGCCAGTGAACAGATACAGAATCCCGATGTCTTTATGGTTTGTCGACATGAACCAACGGGTAAAGAACCCGCGGTTGTCATGGTCGTGGCCATGTATGGCTGCGTCTGCCATTGGCATCTCCCGTTACTTGTGTTCCCGTTGGACGCAGAAGACGTGCCTCTGCCCCTCATTATATGCAGTCTTTAGAACGTGGGCCGGGGATGGGCAATCAAAGAGTTTGATTCAGATCAAGAAATGATGTCGCACCCCAGCTTGCACGGCACGAAAATGCAAAGGCGGCCTCTGGGGAAGGCCGACCTTGGTATTTTGTCATTTTGCAGCTCTTGTGGCGAAGGCGCACCCGTCGAAAACGGGCGCTGCAATGCCAAAGCAGCTATGATTACTGGATCGTGGCCAGATAGGCCGCCACGTCTTCGCCACCCTTGGCCAGTTTGAACGACATCTTCGACTTGGCCGCAGCGTCGCCGGTTTTGTCCTTCAGCCATGTGGCCGGGTCCACGACATAGGCTGCAACGGCGGCCTCATCCCAGACAGCGCCGCTTGCGCCAACAGCAAGAATCGATTCGCCGTATTTGAAATCAGCAACGCTTGCGACAGTGCGACCGATCACACCACCAAGGTTCGGGCCGGTTTTGCCGCCCTTGACGATGACCGTGCCGTCAGAGGCGCTGATCGAATGGCAGGCTTTGCATTTCTTGAATTCGGCTTCACCGGCGGCAGGATCACCTGCCAACACTGGTGTGGCCAGCATCAGGGCGCCGAAAGCCGTCAGAAGCGTGAACTTGGTCATGTTGTCCTCGTAAGGGTTGGGAATTGGGTCGCGTTCCTGTGCCGATACATGCTTGCAAGCCACATGTTATGCAATAGCAAGCGTTGTCGCAGGGTTTTTGCAGCGCCTGCCCCCTTCAAACCGGGCAGGTTGCGCCCATTGAATTTTCGAAGGTCGCCATCAGCGCCGCATCAAGATCTGCCATCGTTACCGGCAGGCCAAGATCGACAAGGCTTGTCACGCCATGGTCGCGGATGCCGCAGGGAACAATGCCGGCAAAATGTGCAAGATCCGGTTCGACGTTGATCGAGATGCCGTGAAAGCTGACCCATTTGCGCAGCTTTATCCCAAGGGCCGCGATCTTGTCTTCGCGCGGTGAGCCATCGGGGTTCGCGGCCTTGTCGGGCCGCGTGACCCAGACGCCAACCCGGCCGGGGCGAATCTCTGCGCGCAGATTGAATTCGGCCAAGGCGGCGATGACCCAGTTTTCCAGATGGCGCACAAAGCAGCGCACATCCTTTTCACGACGGCTGACATCCAGCATGACATAAATCACCCGCTGGCCAGGCCCGTGATAGGTGTATTGCCCGCCACGGCCGGTTTCAAAGACAGGAAACGCGCCCGGATCAACAAGATCGGCGGGTTTTGCACTGGTTCCGGCGGTGTAAAGCGGCGGATGTTCCAAAAGCCAGATCGCCTCGGGGGCGCTGCCGTTGTGAATGGCTGCCACCCGCGCCTCCATCGCTGCCAGCGTTTCGGCATAATCCGACAGCCCGGGCAGGGTGCGCCATTCAACCAAGGGAATATCCTTCTTTCCTGTCCTGAACCGCGTGCGCCATTCGCAGCAGTCCGCGCGAAACCTGCGGGGCTTGCACAACTACACCTTGAATCGCATGCGAATCGGCGCAACCATCCCGCCATTGTCAGCGATTCCTTAGGCCTGCGAAAGGCAGGCCGAGAGATTTGACCGCAGGAGATAGTGATGCGTGTTTGTACCACGGGCCCTTTTGCCCCATCCCCCACAACCACCCCGAAACGGCTGGGCAGGGCAATCCTTGTCTTGTCGGCCTTGGCTTTTGGCATGGCCAGCCCCGCCGCACCGGCCCGTGCCGACGGTGATGCGCTTATCGGCGGCATTCTGGGCGGAATGATCGGCGGCGCAATTGCCGCGGAAGCCAACAAATCGAAAAGCCGCACGACCAAGACGCGCTCGACCAAGTCTGTCTCCAGAACATCGGGCATCTCATCGGCCGAGCGTGAGGCCAACCGCGATGTGCAAACCGCGCTTAACACATTCGGCTTCCCGGTTGGCACGCCCGATGGCGCACTTGGCCCCAAAAGCCGCGCGGCCATTGGCCAGTATCAGGGTTTCATGGGCTATCCGCCCACAGGTCAACTGACCGAGATCGAGCGGATGATCCTTGTCGGTGCGATGCAAAAGTCGCTGATCGGCGGTACCGCAGTGGCCGCGGTTGTGGCCAGCCATCCGCAAGGGATGCGCGGGCTTTTATTGAACGAACGTGACATGATGGCGGGGGGCACGGCACAGATGGTCGGCGGCACCGCGCTTGCGGGCCTGCCGCCCGAAGTTTCGGCCGTGGTATTTGAAATTGCCCAGAACGCCGGAATTCAGCCGCAGCAACTGGCGCAAAAGGCCGGATTTGTGCAGCTGGCCGATATGAATGCCGATGGCCGGACGGATTATCTCTTGGACACTTCTGCCACCGGATCGGCCTTCTGGTGCAACGCGCAATCCTGTGCGGTGCGGGTCTTTGTCTCTACCCCTGACGGGTATCGGCGCAACGATTTTCAGGCCTTCAACGTCACGCCCGCGATGTTTTCCTGCGTGGCGGCCTCTTGTGTCAAAACAGACGCGCCCGCGACGGCTGTGGTGGCTGCCCCCGAACCGCCTGCAGCGGTGCAACCTGATCAGGGCACGATGATGGTCGCCGCCCCGGCCGAACCCGCACAGCCCGCCTTGCCGGTTTTCAGCCTGACCGCACCCGCCGTTGCCGCAAGATCGGCTGCGGCCCATTGCGCCAATGTTGCCATGGTGACGTCGTCGGCGGGTGGTTTTGTGACCGAAGCCAACCTGACCGATCCGATGCAAGCCTTGGGCGAGCAATTCTGCATGGCGCGCGGTTATGCCATCAATGACGGACAGGATCTGGCCGCCAAAGTGGTTGGTGCCACCCCTGCCCAGATCGAGGCGCAATGTCTGGGCCTTGTGCCCGCGCTTGCCGCGCAGGTTGCCGCCATCGGCCAGCAATCCGCAGCGCAGGTGGTGACGGCAACCCAAGGCTTCATTGCGGACAGTGGTCAGACCCCGGCGCAACTTGCCGATATGGCGCGCATTTGCCTTTCGGTTGCCTACCGCACTGACAATGCCGATCTGGCGCTTGGGTCAGCGCTGTTGCTGACCGGGGCTGGCCATGCCCCGTATGGCGAGTTGATCGGCGAGCATGTGGCGCTGGGCTTTGGCTTTGCCGCAGACACGACCCGCGCCGCAGACTGGTTGCACCTGGCGCTTGGCGCGCAAAAGGCAGGGGCACAGCCGGTGTTTGCACCCGCCCAGCCCGAGCGGGCGCGCTTGATCGAAAAGGTGGTGGCGGCCATGACCGGCGCCGCGGCTGGGCCCGCCCCAGAGCCGGTGTCGGCCTTGCCCAGCTTTAGCCTGACCCAGCCTCAGACCCAACCCTGAGACGCTGGTTCAGAACTGCCGATTGCGGCGTGGAGGAAAGGGGATTTTCCCCCTTTCCTTCGTCTCCAACCTTGGCTAAACACCGCTCACCCGAGGCCAGATCAGTGCGGATGTGGCGGAATTGGTAGACGCGCAGCGTTGAGGTCGCTGTTCTTTAATCGGAGTGAAGGTTCGAGTCCTTTCATCCGCACCAATCTGCCTCGGGAATGATCCAGCCAAGCGGATCCCTGCAAAAACCCTGAAAATTTTCCATCAATGCCCGCCTTAACGGTGAGTTAGAGCATTTTGCCCCAAGATGTCTGGCCCGCAGCCCGTCTGCGGCTTGGCTTGAGGCGTGTGATGTCAACCATCTATGGCGGCAGCGGGAACGATGTGCAGCTCGGCACCCTCGGGGCCGACAGCATTTTCGGCTATGGCGGCAATGACACCATCAACGCCAGCAGCGGCAATGACACCATCTATGGCGGCGATGGGGCCGACAGCATCAACGCAGGCAGCGGAAGCGACCTGGTCTTTGCCGAGGGCGGCAATGATACGGTGGTGGCCAGCACGGGCCATGACACGGTTTTTGGCGGTGCGGGCAATGACAATCTGAGCGGTGGCTCGGATATCTATGACGACATTTACGGCGGCACCGGAGACGACTCGATTTACGGTGGCAGCTTTGGAGAGAACTGGGTCTTCGGCGGCGAAGGCAATGACCTTGTCTATGCCGGGGCCGGGCAGGCGGATATTGCAACCGGCGGCATCGGCAATGATACGGTTTATGCCGGTTCGGGCGATGACACCGCCTTGGGCGGTACCGGCAATGACTTTGTTTATGGCGAAGCTGGCAATGACTTCGTCGCCGGCGATGACGGCCATGACACGGTGGATGGCGGCATCGGGGCGGATACGGTCGAAGGTGGGCAGGGCAACGATTCGCTGATTGGCGGCGATGGCGCGGACCTTATCCGGGGCGATATCCGCACCTTTGATCCGACCTTTTTCACATCGGGTCCAAGCGATACCGCTACAACGGTTACCTTCACCAATTCCTCGGCGCTGACGGTCAAGCTTTTCTACATCGACCAATTCGGTGCGCTGCAGCTTTATGCCACGCTCGCCCCTGGCCAAAGCTGGGCCGGCAACACATTCGCCGAACACAACTGGATGCTGACCGACGCGGCAACCGGTGACTCTTTGGCGATTTACGAAGGTGGGATCAATCAGACCAACACCTTTTCCCAAAGCTTCAACGACACCATCAGCGGCGGTCAGGGTGCTGACACCATCTATGGCGACTTTGGCGATGATAACATCGATGGCGGCACTGAAAACGACAGCATTTTCGGCGGCCTGGGCAATGACACCGTCAGCGGAAACTGGGGCGATGACTATGCCGATCTGGGCGATGGCGATGACAGTTTCGGCAGTTGGAGCACCGAAGGCGGCAAAGACACGGTGTATGGCGGGGCTGGCAATGACCTTATCTACGGCGGTGGCGAAAATGACCTGATCTTTGGCGGCACGGGCGATGACACGTTTTCGGGCGGCGCCGGGAATGACAGTGCCTATGGGGGCGCAGGCAATGACGTCGCTTTAATCACCGATGACCACAATCAGGATTTCTATGATCTTGGCGAAAATGCCGGCGATGCTGATACATTGTGGTTTGGCAACTACATCTCTGCCAACGGGGTTGCAGTAACCTTCAGCGGATCAGGCGCGGGCAGCTACACCTTCACCGGGGCCTATGCCACGGGCGGTTTCGTCGGGGTGGAAGGTATCAGCGGCACCGAATATGCCGACACCCTGAACGCCGCCGCCGATGCCGATGGCGTTACACTTTGGGGCAATGGCGGCGCGGATTACATCACCGGCGGATCTGGCACAGACCTGATCTATGGCGGCAGCGGCAGCGATACCATTTATTACGGCCTCGGGGACGACACCATTTATGGCGGGGACGGCAATGATGCGATCGACGACATCGGCGGCGTTATGGGGGATGTTTATCAGAACCTTGTGGATGCCGGCGCGGGGGATGACACGGTCTGGACCGGGGGCGGGGCTGACACGATCTATGGCGGCGCGGGCAATGACCTGCTTCACGGCGAGGCTGGCAATGACCTGATCGAAGGCGGCGGCGACAATGACACGCTTTACGGCGACGATGGCGACGATACTCTTGATGGCGGGCAAGGGGCCGATGTCCTTCATGGCGACGCGGGCAATGACGTTCTTGACCTGACCACCGCCGATTTCGCGAACGACGTTGCCTATGGCGGCTGGGGCAGTGACACGCTGACCACGCGCATCGATCTGGATGGAGGCAATGATACGCTTTACGGTGGCGATGGGCGCGATGTCTTTGTTGCCGGGGCAGGCGACAGCATTGTTGGCGGCGAAGGCGGCGATGATTTCGATACGATCGATCTTTCGTCCATCCCGACGGGCCTTAGCATCACCCTAAGCGGCAATGGAACGGGCAGCGCCACGGCAAGTGGTGCGACCCTGACTTTCACCGAGATCGAGGCGATCACAGGCACCAGCAATGCCGATACCATCTATGGCGGTGGCGACAGTTGGGGCATGTCTTACAGCACCGGTGGGGGCAATGACAGTGTCACAGGCGGATCAGGGGCCGATACTGTTCTGGCTGGGTCGGGCGATGACACCGTCTATGGTGGCGATGGCGCGGACAGTCTGAACGGCGAAGGCGGCCATGACCTGCTTTTGGGCGGGGCGGGCAATGACCTGCTTTCGGGTGGCAGCGGCAATGACACGCTTGAGGGCGGGATCGGCAACGACACGCTGACCGGCGGCGCGGGGTTTGACCAGTTTACCCTTGTCGAGGCGGGGGGGGCCGACACGATTGCCGATTTCGACGTGGCGCTTTCGGGGGGGCTGACGGCGGACCAGCTGGATGTGTCGGCCTTGCAAAACCCCGATGGCAGTCCGGTCAAGGGCTGGGACGTGTCGATTGCGGATGATGGCAGCGGCAACACTGTGTTGACCTTCCCCGAAGGCGAAAGCGTTCTTTTGCAAGGGGTCAATCCGGCCCTTGTTGCGGCGCCGGGCATGCTGGCGGCCATGGGGGTGCCCTGTCTGGCGGCGGGGACCCGCATTCTGACGCCGCAAGGACCGCGCTTGATCGAAAAGATTGTGGCGGGGGATCTGGTGACGCTGGCCGACGGCGGCGCGGCGCCGGTGTTGTGGGCCGGCCATCGGCATCTGGATGAGGCCGAACTGGCCGCACGGCCGGGCCTGCGGCCGATCCGCATCCGGGCGGGCTGCCATGGCGCGCTGCGCGATCTGTTGCTTTCGCCGCAACACGCGGTGGCGGTCAGCGCGTCGCAAGGCCGGGCTTTGGTGCGTGCGGGTCATCTTGGGCGGTTGAAATGGGCCGCCCGCCAGACGCAAGGCACGAAGACGATCAGCTATCACCACCTGCTTTTGCCGCGTCACGCCCTTATCCTGGCCGAAGGGGTGCAGGTTGAAACGCTTTATCCCGGCCGCATTGCACTGACCGCATTTCTGCCTGCAGACCGTGCTGATTTGCTGGCCACGCTCGCCGCGCATTGCCACCCAGGCCCGGGCCAATCCCCGTATGAGGTCTACGGCCCGCGATGCCTGCCGCTTTTGAGTTTCGCCGCAGCACAGCGCTGGCAGGCACAGTCCAGGCCTGTTCTTGCCTTCAAAAAGAATCACTTGCCCGAAACGGCGATGGCGCTCGCGCTTTGACCAAAAAGTCAAAGTGAACGCCGCAGGACGATTTCCCGAAGCCCCGTTCATGAAGTGCCGTTCTGCGCGGCAAATGCGGCGCAAAATGCCCGATTGGCCCGCAATCCACATGCATGCTGTTGTGATACGACAAGCCAATTGCATTCGCAGGCTGCTTTAGCTTAAGTCGACAGACCAAAAGTGCAGGTTAGCTGCCGACAGACGGGGAGATTGCCTGGAATGGCCAGCCAGAACGACGCTTTCGTCGCATTTGAGCATGTTCAGAAAAGCTATGACGGGGTGAGCCTTGTCGTGAAGGACCTGAACCTTTCGATCGGCAAGGGTGAGTTCCTTACGATGCTTGGGCCGTCAGGCAGTGGCAAAACCACTTGCCTCATGATGCTGGCAGGGTTCGAAACCGCGACCAACGGCGAAATCCGGCTGGACGGCAAACCCATCAACTCGGTGCCGCCGCACAAGCGTGGCATCGGTATGGTGTTCCAGAACTATGCCTTGTTTCCCCACATGACCGTGGGCGAAAACCTTGCCTTCCCTTTGGAAGTGCGCGGGTTGGGCAAGGACGAACGCGAAGCCAAGATCAAGCGCGCGCTTGACATGGTGCAGATGGGGGCCTTTGCCAACCGTCGTCCCGCCCAGCTTTCGGGGGGCCAGCAGCAGCGTATTGCCTTGGCGCGGGCCTTGGTTTTTGATCCCAGCCTTGTGTTGATGGACGAACCGCTTGGCGCGCTGGACAAACAGCTGCGCGAACATATGCAGTTTGAAATCAAGCACTTGCACGAAAGCCTTGGCATCACGGTCGTCTATGTCACCCATGACCAGGGCGAGGCGCTGACCATGTCAGACCGTGTGGCCGTGTTCAACGATGGCCGCATCCAGCAGCTTGCCCCGCCCGCCGATCTTTATGAACGCCCCGACAACAGCTTTGTCGCCCAGTTCATCGGCGAGAACAACAAGCTGTCTGGCGTGATTGAAGAGCTGACCGGCGACAAGGCCTTGGTGCGCCTTGCCACGGGCGAGTTGATCGACGCGACGGCTGTCAACGCCAAGGAAAAAGGCGGCAAGACGCTGGTTTCGATCCGCCCTGAACGGGTGGAATTCAAGGCCGACATGATGCCCGACGGCGCGCATATGATCGATGCCGAGGTTTTGGAAATCATCTACATGGGCGATATCCTGCGCGTGGTTCTTCGTGTGGCGGGAAGCGATGACTTCGTGATGAAGATGCGAAATACTTTGGGGCAGACCCGCCTCAACCCGGGACAGAAGATCAAAGTGGGCTGGCATCCGCAGGACGCCCGCGCTCTTGATCCGATGTAAGAGGCCGCACTGGCCGCCGCCCGTTCTGCAGAAGGGCGGAAACTAACATAACCACCACCAATTGGGAGCATACAATGAAGAAACTTCTTGTCCTGACAACCGCGCTTTCGACGCTTGGCTTTGCCGCCAACGCCGACATCACGGTTATGTCCTGGGGCGGCGCCTATGGCGAAGCTCAGACCGAGGCTTTCGTAAAGCCGTTCGTGGCCGCGACTGGCAAAGCCACCATCATGACCGACAGCGACAACCCTGCTCCGGCCATCAAGGCAATGGTCGAAGCCGGCAACGTCACCGTTGACGTCGCTTCGGTTGAATATGCCGACGCGATTCGTCTGTGCGACGAAGGCGTGCTTGAGCCGATCGACATCAACGCACTGCCCGCAGGTGCTGATGGCGCTTCGGCTGCCGATGACTTCCTGCCCGGCGCTGTGACCGAATGCGGCGTGTCGACCGACATCTGGTCGAACGTGTTCGGCTATGACACCACCGTGTTCTCCGCAGGCCCGACCTCGGCTGCTGACTTCTTCGACCTTGAAAAGTTCCCCGGCAAGCGCGGCCTGAAAAAAGGCGCCAAGGCTGTTCTGGAACTGGCCCTTCTTGGCGACGGCGTGCCGGCTGCTGACGTCTACTCGGTTCTGTCGACCCCGGAAGGCGTTGACCGCGCGTTCGCCAAGCTCGACACCATCAAGGCAAACGTGGTCTGGTGGGAAGCTGGTTCGCAGGCACCGCAGCTTCTGGCTGACGGCGAAGTCGTGATGACCACCGCTTATAACGGCCGCCTGTTTGCCGCCGCTATGAACGAGGGCAAGCCCTTCCAGATCGTCTGGGATGGCCAGATCTACGAAAACGAAATGTTCGTCGTGCCGAAGGGCGCACCGAACATGGCTGACGCGATGGAATTCATTGCCTTTGCAACCTCGACCGAAGGCCTGCGCGCTTCCGCTCAGCAGATCTCGTATGGCCCGGCGCGCAAGTCGTCGATGGCAACCGAGATCGTGTTCAAGGACGGCAAGACCGTCATGGCCCCTCACCTGCCCACCGCGCCCGAGAACATGGGCAATGCGCTGGAAACCTCTTCTGAATTCTGGGTCGACCGTGACGCAGAGCTGAACGAGCGCTTCCAGGCTTGGCTGGCGCAATAATCGGGCATCAGCCCAAAACCGGGCGCGGGGGTTTTATCCCCGCGCCCGGACTTTAAGACCATGGGGGACAAGGCATGACCGAGGCCGCGACCGAACTTTTGACAACCGCCGATGGCCGCCCCTTGAAAGAGGCGCTTGCCACCGCCCAAGCGCGCGCCAAGCGCCGCGCCTTCCTGTTGGTTCTGCCGCTTTTGGTCTTTGTTCTGCTGACCTTCCTGATCCCGATCGGTTACATGCTGAAACGATCGGTCGAACATGACGGGTTTTCAAAATCCTCGCCCACGCTGACCGAATGGTTCAATGCGAACCCCGACTATGACCACACCAACCCGCCCGAAGAGGCTTTTGCCGCGCTGGTGAAAGATCTGGCGCAAATGCAAGCCGACAAGAATACCGGCATGGCGGGGACCCGCATCAACTATACCGTCCCGGGCTCGATCAGCCTGTTTAAGGCCGGTGCCCGCGCGGCCGGCACCATGGCGCCGCCCTATAAAGAGGCCATGCTGGCGCTGGATCCGAAATGGGGGGAGCCGGTCTTGTGGCGGGGCATGGAAACGGCCTCGTCCGAATTCACCACCGACTTTTACAAGGTCGCCGCTGATCGCAAGCTGACGGCCGATGGATGGGCAAAAGGCGGCGACAAGGAACGCATCTATGTCTATCTGTTCGTCAAGACGTTCATCGTCTCGGCGCTGATTACGGTGATCTGTCTGCTTTTGGCTTTCCCGGTGGCACATTTGATGGCGGTTTTGCCGATGGCGAAGTCCTCGATCCTGATGATCTTTGTGCTTTTGCCGTTCTGGACATCGCTTCTGGTGCGCACGACCAGCTGGATTGCGCTTTTGCAAGAGCAGGGCATCGTCAACAACACGCTGGTGTGGATGGGCCTTGTGGCTGACGATAATCGTTTGTCGATGATGTACAACATGACCGGCACGATTGTCGCGATGAGCCATGTGCTTTTGCCCTTCATGATCTTGCCGCTCTACTCGGTGATGCGGGTTATTCCGCCCTCTTATGCCCGCGCCGCGCGCAGCCTTGGCGCCACTTCATGGACCACCTTCCGCAGGGTCTATCTGCCGCAAACCCTGCCGGGCATCGCTGCAGGTTCGCTTTTGGTGTTCATCCTCGCTGTCGGCTATTACATCACCCCCGCCCTTGTCGGGGGTGCCGAGGGGCAGCTTATTTCGAACCTCATCAGCTTCCACATGACCAAATCGAACTGGTCATTGGCCGCGGCACTGGCGGCGATGCTGCTGGCTGCCATTTTGCTGCTGTATTGGCTTTATGACCGCCTGATCGGCATCGACCGGCTGAAACTGGGCTAAGGAGGATCACCATGGCACTTCCCACCTACGCCTCGCCGCTGGAGCGCATCTGGCACTATACCTATCTTGTGATCTGCACGCTGATCTTCATCTTTCTGATCGCGCCGATCCTTGTGGTCATGCCCTTGTCGTTCAACGTTGAGCCCTATTTCACCTTTACCGAAAAGATGCTCACGCTGGACCCGGACGGCTACAGCCTGCGCTGGTATGACACTTTGCTTACGCTGGGCCACTCGTCCCCTGACGGCGTGCGCGACAGCGCTTGGTGGAGCGAGGTCTGGCACCGCTCGACATGGGTGCAGGCGGCGAAAAACTCGTTCTGGGTCGGGCTTTGGGCCACCATTCTGGCAACTGTGCTGGGCACTATCGCGGCCCTTGGCCTGTCGCGCCCCGAAATGCCCTATCGCAGGCTGATCATGGCGCTACTCATCAGCCCGATGATCGTGCCGATCATCATCATCGCGGTCGGCATGAGCTTTTTTTACGCCCAAGCCTGCGTTACGCCGGGCACCGCTTTGGCGGCGCTGACCGGCCCTTTCCTTTCGGAAAAGGGCTGTCTGGTGAACTCGCACCTTGGCGTGATTGTGGCCCATGCCGTTTTGGGCATTCCCTTTGTCATCATCACCGTGACGGCAACGCTTTCCGGCTTTGACCAGTCGCTGATCCGCGCCGCGCATTCGCTGGGGGCAAATCCGCGCACCACCTTTTTCCGGGTGGTCATGCCGCTGATCCTGCCTGGTGTGATCTCGGGGGCGCTTTTTGCCTTTGTCACATCGTTTGACGAAGTGGTGGCGGTGCTGTTTATTGCCGGGCCGGACCAGCAGACCATCCCGCGCCAGATGTTCAACGGCATCCGCGAGGCGATTTCTCCTGCCATCCTTGCCGTGGCGACGATCCTTGTCATCATCTCGGTGTTCCTGCTCACCACGGTTGAACTTCTTCGTCGCCGGTCAGAACGTTTGCGCGGCGTTACACCAGGGTAAATCATGGCAAACACCTATGACTCCGGCCGTCTGAACCTGCCTTTTGTCGGCATATCCACCTTTGGCAAGCGCCCCTATGTCGAGGATTGGTCCAAGATCAACGCCGACGTTGCCGTCATGGGCGCGCCTTATGACTTTGGCACCCAGTTCCGCGCCGGCGCGCGATTTGGGCCGCGCGCGGTGCGCGAGGCATCAACCCTGTTCAGTTTCGGCCATGCCGGGGCCTATGACCATGAAGACGATTGCACCTATCTGCCGCAATCGGTGCGCATCGTTGATATTGGTGACGCCGATATCGTCCACACCGACACCGCGCGAAGCCATGCCAATATTCGGGCCGGTGTCGAGGCGATTTTGGCGGCCGGGGCTTTGCCGGTGGTGATCGGCGGGGATCACTCGGTGAACATTCCCATCATTCAGGCCTTTGAAGGCCATGGCGATATCCACATTTTGCAAATCGACGCCCATCTGGACTTTGTCGATGAACGTCACGGCGTGAAGGTTGGCCATGGCAGCCCGATGCGCCGGGCGGCCGAGAAGTCTTATGTCAAAGGCATCACCGCCGTTGGCATCCGCAATGTGTCGTCCACTGCCAAAGACGGCTATGACGCGGCGCGCAAGATGGGCGATGACATCCTGTCCGTGCGTCAGGTCCGCGCCCTTGGGGCCGAAGGCGTGGCTGCGCGCATTCCCAAAGGCGCGCGGGTATATGTGACGATCGACATTGACGGCTTCTGCCCCTCGATCGCGCCGGGCACCGGCACGCCCAGCCATGGCGGCTTTCTATACTATGAAGTGTTGGAGCTGTTGCAGCAGGTGGCCCGCAACCACGAGGTTGTGGGTATCGACCTTGTCGAAGTTGCCCCTGACTATGACCCCAGCCAATCAACGCAGATTTTGGCTGCTCAGGTATTATTGAACTTCCTTGGCTTTATCTTCCACGCCAAAGGGTTTAGCTGACCGCTCAACACTGCGCGCGCGCGCCGTCAGGGCAGGATATGCAGCCAGCCCCAGGTGGTGAAAATCGACAAGCCCGTCGCCACCAGAACGGCGCTGGCCGAGACGCGTTTTCCCACCCCATACATATGGGCGAACATATAGGCGTTGACCCCCGGCGCCATGGCCGCTGTGATCGTCACCGACCGCAGGCCATCCACCCCAAGGCCAAAGCCAAAGCGGGCCAGCCCATAGGCCACAACCGGATGCAAGACGAGGCTGGCAAAAACCACCATCGCAATTGCGCCCTTTTCGCCCTCTGGCCGATAGCGCCACAAGACCCCGCCCAAGCCGAACAAGGCCGCCGGCAGGCCTGAGCGTGCCACCATATCCACCGCAGCCGCAAAGAACTCTGGCTGCGCGATGCCCGAAAAGTTCACCACAAAACCACACAGGATGCCGATGACAAGAGGCTGCGTCGCCACCGCCCGCAGCACCTGCCGCAACACTTCGGCCGGTTGTTTCCCACCCGCCTCGCGCGAGCGCGCCCATTCCATCACAATGATCCCGACCGCATAGATCAGCGGCGCGTGGACCGAGATGATGGCAAAATTTCCCGCCAGGGCCCCCGCGCCATAGGCGCGTTCGGTAATTGGCACGCCAAGCAGAAGCGAGTTGGAAAAGGTGCAGGCAAAGGCAATCGCCACGCTGTCTGTCAAAGGCCGGTGAAACACCAGCCGCGCGCCCACAAAGCCAAAGGCAAAGCCGGCAAAGGCACCGATATAGAAAGACAGCAGCAACCCCGGCTCAAAAGCCTGCGACAAATCCAGCGCGGCCACGCTTTTGAACAACAGCACCGGCAGCGCGAAGGTTTGGGCAAAGCGCATCACCCCATCAATCGCCCCGTCGCTGATAAAACCGCGCGCCGTGGCGATCCAGCCAAAGCCGATCACCAGAAAGACCGGCAGGATGACATCCAGCAAGGCGCTCATGGCTGGTTATCGAATTCGATCACCATGCCGTCATAGGCGGGGCGAATATGGGGCGGCAGTTCTGCCTCAAGCGTGGCATGGTCCATGTCGAGATGCATGTTGGTGATGATCGCTTGTGCCGGGCGCGCCTGGGCGATCCATTCCAGCGACAGTGCCAGATGAGCATGGGTCGGATGGGGTTTGCGGCGCAACGCGTCCAGCACCCAACAGTCCAGCCCTTGCAAATGCGCCCATGCCGCATCGGGAATTGCTACCACATCGGGCAGATAAGCCAGCCCGCCAACCCGAAAGCCCAAGGCCGCCATGGAACCGTGATCCACCTCGAAGGGCTGCAGGGAAATTGGTCCTGCCGCGCCGGTCACTTCGAAGGGGCCGTCGATCGTGCGCAGGTCCAGAATGGGCGGATAGGGGCTGCCCTCGGGTTGGACGAAAGCATAGGCAAAGCGTGACAGCAGGGCGTCTTGTGTCGGGCTGTCGGCCCAGACCGCCAGTCGGTGGCGCAGGTTGAACACCACTTGGCGCAGATCATCTATGCCATGCACATGATCGGCATGTGCATGGGTATAAACCACCCCGTCCAGCGTGCCGACACCCGCGCTCAAGAGTTGGTCGCGCATGTCGGGCGAGGTGTCGATCAGCACCCGTGTCGTGGCATCGCCCTGAAAGCGTTCGATCAGCATCGAACAGCGGCGGCGGCGGTTCTTGGGGTTCATCGGGTCGCACTCGCCCCAATCCCCGCCCAGCCGGGGCACCCCACCAGACGAGCCGCAGCCAAGGATGGTAAAGCGCATCCGTGCCACGCTAAGCCGCCTTTGCCGCAAGCGCGGCCTTTGTGAAAAGCCGGTCAAAATTGGCTGTGGTTGCCGCAGCAAACTCGGCCTCGGTCACGCCGAAAACCTGCGCGCCGGTGCGGGCGGTGAAGGCGGTATAGGCCGGCTCGTTGCGCCGCCCGCGATGGGGGATGGGGGCCAGATAGGGGCTGTCGGTTTCCACCAAGATACGGTTCAGCGGTGCGCGGGCGAAGATCTCGCGTACCTCGCCCGATTTGGGAAAGGTCGCGATGCCGGACATCGACAGGTAGAACCCCATCTCTAGCGCCGCCTCGGCCAGACGCGGGCCTGACGAAAAGCAATGCATCACACAAGGATAGGGCTTTGCCGCCATGCCTTCGGCCAGAATGCGTTCCATGTCTTCATCCGCCGCGCGGGCATGAATGATAAGGGGCAGTTGGGTTTGCTGGGCGGCTTCGATATGCACCCGCAAGAACCGCTTTTGCACCTCGGCGCTGTCGGGGGTGTAGTGATAATCCAGGCCCGTCTCGCCGATCCCGACCATTTTCGGATGCTGGGCGAAAGCCACCAGATCGGCCACGGTTATCGGCGCGGCTTCGGCCGCACTCATCGGGTGAATGCCCACCGCATAGAAAACGCCCGGATGCGTCTCGGCAATTTCGCGCACCTTGGGTTCATTCGGCAGCTTGGTGCAAATCGTCACCATGCGCCGCACCCCGACTTCGGCGGCACGCGCCACGATGGCGGCAACTTCGCCGTCAAAATCGGCAAAATCCAGATGGCAATGGCTGTCTACAAGCTCAGGCGGTGTCACGTTTCAACTCCCGGCCTTATCCCCTTCCTCTTGGCAAAAATCTCCACCGGGGTCCGGGGATGCGAAACCCGCACGGGCTCCGTCGTGCCAGAGTTCAGGACGATCGAGACAGGGCCGCCGCCGTCTCGTCGATCTTCAGAACCATATCCATGAGAAGGGCGGCAGGGTCAAGGTTCACTGCCCGTCCGGCGCGGGCACGTATCCCAAGTGATTGCGCCAGATTGGCCCATTCCCGCGCGGCCCAAGGGGTGGGTGCCAGCCGTGCCAGCAAGGCCGCTTCGCCGGGGGCAGCCTCGGGTGGGCAGGTACCAATTGTGCCTGAACGGGCAAGCCGGGCCAGAAAAAGATCCAGCAGCGTGACAATCAGATCAAATTGCGCCTCAGCCCCGCGGCCTGCGCCCGCTTCGGCCAAGGCAAGGGCCTGCACCCGGTCCAGCCTTGGCAGGGTGGCCATCAGGCGGATCAGCCGGGCATAAAGCTGCAAGCCTTCCAGATTGGTCATGCGGAAGGCCTCGCCCACCGACCCGCCCGCCAGTTCGGCCAAAGCGGACCGATCTTCGGGAAGAACTTCGCCCCCCGCCATCGTCAGCGCGTCAGACAGCGCATCGGGGGCAAGCGGGCCAAGACGCAGTTCGCGGCAGCGCGACCGGATCGTCGGCAAAAGCCGTGCGGGCTGATGGCTAATCAAGAACATCGTCACCGCCTTGGGCGGTTCTTCCAACAGCTTCAGCAGCGCGTTGGCCGCCTGTGGGTTCATGTCGTCAACCGTATCAATGATCGCCACCCGCCTGCCACCATCGGCCGCTGACAGGGTGAAAAAGCTTTTCATCTTGCGCACTTCATCGACCGCGATGATGTCGGGCAATTTCGCCTTCTTTTCGTCCCAAGCCCGGCGCAGCAAGAAAAGCCGGGGTTCCGACAGGGCCGCGATGCGGCGCGCGATGGGATGGTCGGCGGCGATATCCAGGCATTGTGGGGCAGGGGCTGCGAACATGCCCCCATCCTCTTCTGGTGTGGCCAGTAAGAAGCGCGCCAAGCGCCAGGCCAGTGTCGCCTTGCCTACGCCACGCGGACCGGTGACCAGCCAGCCATGGTGCAACCTGCCGCTGTTGAAGGCCTGCAGGAACCGGGCTTCGGGCCCGTCCTGGCCCAAAAGTCGGGCCGTCGCGCGGGGGTGGGGGGCGCCTTCGATCCGGTCAGGCTCGGGGTGGTCGGGATCGCTCATTGTGCGGCAAGATAGGCAAGGGCCGCTGCCAGCACATCAGTGGCCACAGCCTCGGGCGCGCGGTTGCCGTCGATCACGCGAAAGCGCGCCGGATGCGCGGCCGCAAGGGCAAGAAAGCCATCTCGGGCGCGGCGCTGAACATCGATGCCCATGTCTTCAAAGCGCATCTCGGCCCCTGCACGGGCGGTGGCGCGGGCAAGGCCGGCCTCTGGCGGAATGTCGATAAGGAAGGTCAGATCGGGTTCCACCCCGATCATCAGCCTGTGCAGCGCATCGACCTCGGCGGCCAGATCGCCACGGGTCAGGCCCTGATACATCCGGGTTGAATCGGCGAAACGGTCTGTGATGACGATCTCGCCCCGGGCCACAGCCGGACGGATGGTCTTTTCCAGATGGTCCCGTCGGGCCGCGGTGAACAGCAAAAGCTCGGTCTGCGGCGACCAGCGGTCCGGCTCTCCTTCCAACACAAGCCGACGGATTTCCTCGGCCCCGGGGCTGCCGCCGGGTTCGCGTGTCAGGCAGGTCTTGTCTCCCCGCAGATCCAGGGCCGCCGCCAAAAGCCGCGCTTGGGTGGATTTCCCCGACCCATCAATGCCTTCGAAGGAAAGGAATGCTCCGGCCATCGTCAGCTGGCCGGGGTCTCGTCGGCCAGATAGCGCTGCATCAGCACCTGGGCGGCGGTTTGCAGCCGCACGATGAAGCCGCCCTTGGCGACATCGGCCTCGGCCACCAGCGGGATGCGCTGTTCGCCCAGATCAGGCACGCTGACCACGAGTTCCCCGAGCTGCGTACCCTTGGCTATAGGCGCTGTGAATGGGCCGCTATAGACGACTTCGGCTTGCAAGGTGCCATTGGCCATGGCCGGAACCAACAGCCGGATGTCAGATGCAGGCACCAGCCCAACATTTGGCATTTCGCCCAAGTGAACCGGCGCTTCGGCAAGGCGTTGGCCTGCCTTTGCCATGGTTTTCATCGCGAACTGACGAAAGGCCCAAGCGGTGATGCGTTCGGCCTCTTCGGCGCGGGCCTTGTCGCTTTCCGTCCCGGCAAAGGCAAAAATCACCCGGCGTTCGCCTTGCTGGACGCTGCCGACCAGCCCGTAACCGGCCTCGGACGTGTGGCCGGTTTTCAACCCATCCGCACCAATGCCAAGTTTCAGCAAAGGGTTGCGGTTGTTGGCATTGGCCGGGGCACGTTCTTTGTAATTGTAAGAGGTTTCCGCGAAAAACGGGTAGTAGTCGGGGAATTCTTCGATCAGACGCCGGGCAAGAATGCCAAGGTCCTTCATGCTCATCCGGTGGCGCGGATCAGGCCAGCCGCTGGCATTGGCAAAGGTGGATTGGTCCATCCCCAATTCGCGGGCACGCGCGGTCATCTGCTGGGAAAAGGCATCTTCGCTGCCCGCCAGCCCCTCTGCCACCACAACGCAAGCATCATTGCCAGAATTGACGATCATGCCATGCAAAAGGTCATAGACCGAAGGCCTGTCTCCGGCCTGCAGATACATCGTCGATCCACCCTGTGCCGTCATGTCGGTGGCCCGGGTCGACACAGCAAAGGTCGTGTCCATTGTCACCCGACCGTCCCGCAGCGCCTCGAACAGCATGTTGATCGTCATCAGCTTTGACATCGATGCAGGCGGCACCGGCACATTGCCGTTCTTGTCCATCAACACCGTATGGGTGGTCATATCATAGACCCAAGCAGATCGCGCGGCCGTGTCAAAGCCAAAGGCGGGCAGGGCGATCATTGCCCCCGCCAAGGTAGACAGGATCAGGTGACGAAAGCTGGTGAACTGCATGGTCCCCCCTACTGATTCAGCCGCGTTTCAACATATAGGCATCGCCGAAGCCCGCGGCCTTGACCTTGCCCAGCGTATCGCCACCGCCGCCAGCCGTGACTGACCAAAAGGCCTTGCCTTGGGCGTTTTCCTGCCGGATTGCGGCGGAAATCCCTGCCTTTGCCAATGTGTCGACCGCGCGCTTGGCATTTGCTTCGACCGAGAAGATGCCGATCTGGATCACACCTGCCTTCGCGTCGGCCGTCTTGGCCGCGCTTGCGGCGGGTGCCTTGCTGGCTGGTTTGGCCGGAGCGGGGATGGCTGAGGTTGGCGGGGCTTGGGTTGTGTTGGCTGCAACAGCCTCAAGGGGCTGAGAGCTTACCACCGGGGCGACAGGCCCATCCGTCTTGGGCTGCTTTTTCTTGAACAAGCCCAGACCCTTGGTCTTTTTCTTGGGCGCTGTTTCGGCGGTTTCAATCGCCGTCGTGGCCCCGGCGACAGCCGGATCAAGCGTTTCGGTGTCAACCGTTTCAGCGGCATCTAGAATGGGTTTGTTGGCATCTGGTGCGGTTACAGGGGCTTCTTCACGACGCAAGGCGGTGACCCCGATCTTGCCAGGCTGCCCAGCCAAGAGCCCAAGCGCTGCGGCTGCGTCCGACGAAATCTGCAGCGCTGGGCCGGGGTTGTCGCGTTCGCGCCGGAAAAGCGCCCCAATCACGAACTTGCCATTGGCCGCGTTGCGCAAGATCACCCGCTCGGGGTCGATTGCATCGGGCGAGGCCACCCAGACGCCGCCCAGCGACGGCCGCCCATCCCAAAGCGCCATATCGGTAACCGCAAAGACTTCGGGGGCTTCGACATCGCGGTCCACCAGCTTGACCGACTTTGCGGTGGGGGTCTTGGCAGGCTTTTCCACCTTTGCCACCGGGGCATCGGCTTGCTCTGCGCTCGCCTCTTGTGGCGCAACAACCGCCTCAGGCGCGGCCGCGCCAGGTTTGTCTCGCTTGCCGAAAGGGCTGCCCTCACCTTGGCAACCTGCGACAAAAGCCGCAACTGAAGCCAAAAGTACAACCCGCCCGAGTGCTGTGCCTGCCATCGCTCAACGTCCTTGTTTTACGCGTTCTGTGGCGCGCTTTCATGGGCGCTCGAGGCGATCCTTTGCCCCGTCGTCCCGATTGATTTGCACCATGATACAGAAGCGCCGCGTCACAGGGAAGGGCAAGCCTGACACTCGGCGGAAAACCCTTCGTGAACCTTTTGCACAGCCACCCTTTCAGAATCGCCACAAAGCCGCTATCCCGCCACGCGAACGGAAGTGTGGCCGAGTGGTTTAAGGCTCTAGTCTTGAAAACTAGCGTGCGGGGAACCGTACCGTGGGTTCGAATCCCACCGCTTCCGCCAATTGTCCAATTTTTTCCATATATATCAAGGCACTGCATGGCTCTGTCAATCCGGGGTCCACATTTGGGTCCACATGACGCTGGCGCGAGCCTGATGGGTGGTCACGAGGACCATCGGAACAGCGCCGATTTCATTAACATACTACCCCCCCAATCAAGAAAAACAGGACTCTGCCGACCCCACCTGGGGGCACCCCCCCTTGAAGGCCCAAGGTACCCCGCGCGCTTAGGTATACTATCCCAGACGAACGGCAGGCATTTCGCCGCATTCGGAACTGGTGTCACGGGGAGGGGCCTATGCTTTTGATGAAGTGCTCCAGTTCTCGCAGTTCCCGGAGCTTCTCGGCGCGGGCCTCACGCGTCTTTCTGCCTTCCCAGCCATGCACCGTTCTCGCCTCAGCGCACCTTGCCCTGCCTGCGGCTGTTCTCGGCCCTGTAGAGGCCCCTCCGTGCGCTAGGCATACCGCCTTACCCAACATCGCAGCCTTGCGACATTGCTCGCCAGAGCGCTTAGAACGCGCCTTACAGCGGCAGGCAGAGGAGGGGGAGCCGAAGAGGTGCATGCGAGACATTATAAGCTTGAAATCTAGATCGATAATGTTGATTTCCACCCGGAAGTGACCCGGGTATGGGCGTAATTTTCATTGAGAACTGACCCATGTGACACCTTCCCCATGGCTGCTGGCAGCAGGGGATTTTGG
>JAIOXV010000034.1 GCA_021741465.1 Paracoccaceae bacterium | reverse complement strand
GGGGCGGTGGCGGGGGCGGTCATCATGGGCTTTTTGGAAGCGGTCGTGGGGGCGGTGCCCTTCCTTGGCCAACGCTATGTGCTGTTTGCCACCTTTGTCTTCATCATCGTCGTTCTCATCATTCGGCCGCGCGGGATTGGTGGTCTTTTGGATGAGGCCCGCAAATGAGTGACAAGCGCTTTTATCAGATTGGCCAGCGTCCGGCAGAGGTGATCTTGCACCCGGCAGGAGATGCGCCCTTGCACCGTCGTCGCCTGCCCTTCACCCGGCGGCATGTTTTCAAATGGCGGTCGCGATTGAACCCCAAATCGCTGGCGCAAGAGCGGATGCTGGCCGACAAGCGCCCCTTGTGGTGGGCGCTTGGGCTGGGTGCGCTGGCGGTGGCGGCGCCCTTCCTGTCAAATTCGATGCTGACGATTGCGGCAATCTTCTGCATCTTTTCCGCGATCAACGTGCTTTGGACGCTGGTGATCGGCACGGCGGGCATCTTCAGCCTTGCCACTTTGGCCATCGTTGGCATTGGGGCCTATGTTTCAGCGGCGATGAACGTCTATTTGGGCCTGCCCTGGCCTTTGATGTTTGTGGCAGGCGGGGTGGCCGGGCTTGTGGTGGGGGGCTTTCTTGCCCTGCCATCCACCCGGCTGGATGGGCTTTACTATGCGCTTTTGACCATGGGCTTTGCCGAGATTTGCCGCGTCTTTGTGCAGCAGTTGAAGGCGCTTACCGTCGCCAACGGCTCGATCAACAACGTGGGCAGTTTCATCCCCGCCGAATGGCAGTTGCAGCGGCCCGGGCTTTTGCTGGGGTTTGCGGGGGCCTTTGTGATCCTGTTGCTGGCGCTTTTGGTGTTTCGGGTGGTCAACTCGGAACGGTTGGGCATGCTGCTTCAAACCGCGCGCGAGGATGAGGCCTTTGCCGAAGCGACGGGCATCGATTATCGCCGCGCGCGACTGCACGTCTTTCTGATATCCTCAGCCGGGCTTGGGGTGATCGGGGCGTTTTACGCGCAGTTCTATGGGTCAATCTCGCCGCAAGTCTTCTCGCTTGACCAGCTTATGCTGCTGTTTGCGATGATCGTGATCGGCGGCCTTGGCCGCAGCGAGGGGGCCGTGATCGGCACTGCGATCGTGGTGCTGATCGACAAAGGGCTTTTGAACCTTGGGCCCATCCGCATTCTTTTGGTTGCCGCGATCATGTTGGGGGTGACGCTGTTTTTGCACAACGGTCTGGCAGGCGCGCGCGAACAGTTCCGCGGCTGGCGCAACCGCAAGAAATCCGAGGCGCGCGCGCGTCGTACCGAAAAGGGGGGTGAGGTTATGCCCGAAGAAGCCATCGAAATTGCGGACAAACAGGAAATTTATTACCGACGGTTCCAAAAGCGCCTGCGCGACCGGCTCAAGGCGCTTATCACGCCGGAATTGATCGAAGAACACCGGCGCAATCCGCTGGGCCACCATTCCGATGGTTTAAGCCGGGTGCTGAACTATTTCCGCCGTGGCGAGGTGGCCGACAAATACGCCATCATGCGCCAGCCCGAGGCCTTCCACGCCTATAAGATCGTGGCCTTTTCCGGCACCCGGGGCGCGCCGCCGCGCTTGGTCGATGACCGGGTCTATCATGACATAAATGAAGCCTATCACGCAGTTTTCTTATTGCGTATCAATGATTTGATGGAAGCCTGACATGACCGATACCCGCATTTTCGGCTATGCCGACCCTTTGGCTGCCCGGGCGGGCGGCAAGGTCGATTTCATGATTTCGGTCGAGGGGCGCGATGAGGTGTCAGCGCGTCTGGTGCGCGTTCTGCATGGCGATGAAAACCCTGATGGGCCGGGCTACGTGGAAGAAGCGGTAGACGTAGCGCTGCCGGCGTCGTTGAAGGTCAAGCGCCAGTTCACCCAAGTTGGCAGTTTCGCCCGAGCCGATGACCCCGAGGGCAAGCTGGACGGACTGGCCAGTTTTACCCTGTTCGCGCATGTCTTTCCAACCTTGCCCAAGGCGGAACGTCAGCAAATCATGGGGCGTTGGGATATTGAAGGGTCCAAAGGTTTTGGTCTGGGGATTGATCCGGATGGCCGGGTCGCGATGTGGGTGGGCGACAGCACCGGCGGCGACGAAATCCGCACTGAAATCGCATTGGTGCCACGGTGCTGGTATTTCGTGGCCGCAAGTTTTGATGCCACCACCAAGAAGGCCGAACTGCACGTCATCAACTGTGTGACCCAATGGAACAGCCGAATTTCAACCGTGGTGCCTTTTGAAGCGGACAGCTGGATTCAAGAGACCTTGCGCCACGGTCCGGGTGCAACCCAAGGTGCGGCAAGTTTCAAGCTGGCCTCAGCCACGGCGTTTAATCCGGTGCGTGGGGCGTATGGCGCCTTTTTGTTCAATGGCAAGATTGACAGGTCGGGCGTGTATGCCCGGCCTTTGAACCGTGCCGAGGTGATGGCTCTGGCCAAGGGCGACGCGCCTTCGGGCGATGGTTTACTGGCCTATTGGGATCCGACCGCCAACCTTGCGCGCGAGGGTGTGGGTGATACCATCCCCGACACCGGGCTGCACGGGCTGCATATGCAGGGCGTCAACCGGCCTGTGCGTTGCATGACCGGTTTTAACTGGAAGGGCGAAGAAAGCTACCGACTGGCGCCAGAAACCTTTGGCGGCGTGCATTTCCATGATGATGCAATGACCGATTGCCGTTGGGAGGTAACCCATTCGTTAAGCCTGCCCGAAGGCCTGAAATCTGGCGTTTACTGTCTGAAGGTTTCAGGCGGCGGGGCGGAAGATTCCATTCCCTTCATCCTGCGCCCCAAAACCCCCAAGGCAAAGCTGGCCTTCCTTTTGCCGACCTTCACCTATCTGGCCTATGGCAACGAACACCTCAGCTATGAGGCCCCGATCGCCCAAGCCATCACCGCCCATACCCCGGTGATCGTGGCCGAAGATCTGGAATACAAGAAACTGGAAGAGTTCGGGCTGTCGACCTACGATCACCACACCGACGGGGCAGGGTGCTGTTATTCGTCATGGAAGCGCCCCATCATTACCCTGCGGCCAAGGTATCGCTTGCCTGCAATGAACTTTCCCTGGGCCTTGCCGGCGGATCTGTCGTTGATCTGGTGGCTGGAACATGCGGGCTATGACTATGATCTCATCACCGACCACGATCTGCACGCCGAGGGGCTCGACTGCCTGAAACCCTATGCCTGCGTTATGAATGGTACCCATCCGGAATATTATTCCGAAGAGATGCTGGATGCGACCGAAGCCTATCTGAAACAGGGTGGCCGGGTGATGTATCTGGGGGGCAACGGCTATTACTGGGTCACCGGCACCCGGGCGGATGAGCCCGCCTGCATCGAGGTGCGCAAGCTTGATTCCGGCAGCCGTGCCTGGCAGGCTGAACCTGGCGAGGGCTATCTTTCTTCGACCGGCCAACGCTCGGGCCTGTGGCGCCACCGCGGGCGGGCGCCGCAAAAGATTGTCGGGCTTGGCTTTACCACCGAAGGGATGGATGCCTCTGAACCCTTTGAACGCATGCCCGATAGTTTCCACCGGCGGGTGTCGTGGATATTTGAAGGGCTGGGGGATGAAGAGCTGATCGGTGACTTCGGCCTTGCTGGCGGGGGCGCGGGCGGTATCGAGCTTGACCGCTATGAGCTTGGCCTTGGCACCCCGCCCCACACCATGCTGATGGCGTCGACCATCGGGCATTCGGACAACTATCCGCTGGTCAGCGAAGAGGTCACCTATGCCTTCCCCGGCCGTGGCGGTACGCAGGATGCACAGGTGCGTGGCGATATGATCTTTTTCACCACGCCCGCACAGGGGGCCTGTTTCGCCGCAGGCTCTATCGCCTGGAGCCAGGCCCTTCCTTGCAAGGGGGGCGAAAACAACGTGGCCCGAATCATGCGGAACGTGTTGAATGCTTTTCTGAAGGACGCAGCGTTGCCGGGGGCCGCCTATACAGGCGACGAAAAGCTCTGGCGGTAGCGTCTTGCACTAAGAGGGCACCGATGAGCCTTGGCATCGCCAGTTTCTCTCGGTTCATCACCGAGATGAACGACCGCACCCGCGAAGAGGATGCGGAAGGTTTGGCGCGTTGGGCGGTGGCCGAATTGTCGCAGACCATCGGGTTTGATGCGGCATGGTATGGCTGGGCCAAGCTGCGGCCCGAAGGGGTCGAGGTGTATGCAAATGCCACGCTGAACCTGCCTGACGGGTTTTACGACTATTGGCGCACCATGGCGCATCAGGACCTTTTGGCACGCTATATGATCGAGAACCCCGGCAAGGTGGCGATCTATGACCGCAAGCAGGCGCGTCAGACCGACGGAATGGCCAGCCTATCGGACAAGTTTGGCCTGCGGCGGATGACCACGGCGATGAACGGGCATTATTGCGATTACGCGTCGTTTTACATTTCGTCGTATCGGATGGGGGCCGAGGCGCGGAACTGGTCGGACGGCGAGCGGGATTATCTGCAATGCGCCGTGGACCAGCTTTCAGCGGCGATGAAGCTGACCTCGGCCGAACCGGGGCGGCCAGACCGGCCGGGCACAGTGACGATCCTTGCCTCGGAAAACGGCATCGGCCTTTTGGGCCTTTCAGCGCTGCGCGCCGAGTTTGCCGAGATATGGCCACGCTGGACGGGCGATCACCTGCCCGAGCAATTGGCCCGGCTGATCGACAGCACCGGCCAGCACATCCTGCCCGACCATGATCTGGTGGTCACGGTCGAAAACACCCCGCGGTTTCAAGGCATGGGATTGCGGCGGTTGACGTTGCGGCGGCTTACACGGATCGACATGCTGTCCCCGCGTGAGCGCGAAGTGGCCCGCGCGCTGTCGGATGGGCACAGCCACAAGGAAGTGGCGCGGCTTTTGGGCCTTGCGCCTGCGACGGTCAGGAACCAGACGCAATCCATCTATCAAAAGCTGGGCATCGGCAATCGTGCCAGCCTTTCGGCCATGCTGACGCAGGCACATTAAGCGTGGGCCTATCAGACCCAGAATGGCCGAGCCTTGCGGTTTCAGGCCGCTTTGCGGACCGGTGCGTTGTGATCTGTCAGCAAAATCCGCGCCTCATGCGCTTTCAGCGTCAGCCGTGCGGCGCGGTAAGCCTCGGGGTTGGCCGGTTCAGGCATGGCTGAGAACACCGACAAAAGTTCCGCACGGGCGTCGTCTTCCAACCCGCCGATGTTGCGCGCGGCAGGCTGGAAACTTTCGCTCCAGATCCCGTCGGCAAGAACCACTTCGTGATGGTCGAACATCAGGTGCAGATAGGTCACCTCTTGCACCATGGCGTGCAAGATGTCGGGCTGGCCCGCCATGTGCAGCGCCCGCACGAAAACCTCATCCTCGCCGAAATAAAGCTCGGCCCGCGAGCCTTTCATCAACATGCAATGCTGCCGCGACACCATCATGTCGCGCAGCGGCAGGCCTGCGCCAAGCGCGCCTTTGCGAAACAGGATTGGATGCAGGGCTGCATTTGCCTGCAATTCGGCCGGGCCGAAATCGCGCCGCCCGATCCAGCGGACAGGTTGCAGGCCACGATCGCGGGTCAAGACCAGATCGCCGGGTTGCAGGGTTTCGATGGGGCGCGGTCCGCGGCTGGTTTCAACCTGCGTGCCGGGGGTAAAACAGGCAATGCCGCTGTCAATGCCGGAATAGGTCAACGTGCCGATCACATTGCCAAAGGCGTCCAGAAACTCAACCACGCCCGAGGTGGGGTCATCGGGGTCCTTGATGATGCGATAGGGGCCTGCTTCGGACAGGTCCAAGACGTCATTGTCGCCCGCGCCACCGATGATGGTATCGCCAATCCCGCCGACAAAGGTGTCAGAACCCGCCCCGCCGACCAGCAGATCGGCCCCAGCCCCGCCTGAAATCAGATCATCGCCATCGCCACCGTAAAGGCTATCATTGCCCGCCCCGCCATAAAGGCTGTCGTCGCCGTCACCGCCGCTGGCGACATCATTTCCGGTGCCGCCGTCGATGACATCATCGCCGGTCCCGCCATCAAGACTGTCATTTCCGGTGCCGCCGTAAAGGACGTCATTGCCAACGCCGCCGGTGGCCACATCGTCGCCCGCCCCGCCGATGACGGTATCATTGCCCTCATCGCCATGCAGAATGTCGTTGCCAGCCCCGGCATCCATATAATCGTTGCCGCCACCGCCATAAAAGACGTTGGTATAGACGTCGCCGCTGATCCCTTGATTGTCAAAACCGATGAGCGTGTCGTCAAAGGCCGACCCGAAGATGCCATCCACCCCGGCCAGCACATCGCCGGTGGCATGGCCACCCGAAGCCGCTCCGCTGGAAAGATTGATCGAAACCGCGGCGTCAGAGTCGCGATAATCGATATAGTCCATCCCCGATCCGCCATAAAGCGTATCGCGCCCCGCCCCGCCATTCAGCGTGTCATCCCCGGCATCGCCCGAGAGATAATCATTGCCCGCCCCGCCCGACAGCACGTTATCCCCGGTGGAGCCGTAAAGCGTGTCATTATAGGCCGAGCCGAAGATGTTCTCGATCCCGACAAGCGTATCGCCCGCCGCCGTGCCGCCAGACCCGCTGCCCGCCGCCAGACTGACGTTCACGGCTGCGGTGGAATCGGAATAATCGGCGCTGTCGATGCCTGCGCCGCCTTCCAACCGGTCCGCGCCGCTGCCGCCTTGCAGCAGATCATCATCATCGCCGCCATACAGGCTGTCACTGCCCGCGCCGCCGTAAAGGCTGTCTTCGCCGGCATTGCCGTTCAACACGTTGGCATTGCCGTCGCCTGTCAGCAGATCGGCAAAGTTTGACCCAAGGATGTTCTCGATCTGGCTTAGCACATCGCCATCGGCATCGCCGCCAGAGCCGGTTCCGGTTGTCAGATCGACTGTCACACCTGATGTCGACGCGGTGTAATCGGCGCTGTCGGTGCCCGATCCGCCGATCAGCGTGTCATTGCCCGCCCCGCCGGCCAGCACGTCATTGCCAGCCCCACCATTCAGGCTGTTTGCCCCGCCGTCGCCCGTAAGCGTGTCGTTATAGCTCGAGCCAAGCAGATGTTCGATTTCAAAAAGCAAATCGCCACTGGCATGCCCGCCGCTGCCAAGGCCGGTCGCAAGATTGACATTTACCCCAGCGGTCGAGGACGCATAGCTGGCCAGATCCTCGCCATCGCCGCCATAAAGACTGTCGGCGCCGCCGGTATTGCCGATAAGGGTGTCATTGCCGGCACCGCCATATATGGCGTCAGACCCGCCTCTGCCATCCAGCGAGTCGTTGCCATCAAGCCCGTAAAGCGTGTCGGCCCCATTACCCCCGGTCAGGGTATTGTTGCCCGATGTGCCCGTATATGTGGCCACGTCTGGTCTTCCTGCCTTGTGCAGCGCGGCCTTGGGTCTTTTGCCCGGGTCTGCGCCTGTTCTGCCTTCAAGGGTCAGTGACACGCGGCAATTGAGGCAAATTCGTGGCAAATGCGGCAAGTCTTGGCAGATTGTTTCCAACTCGTGGTAAAAACTCTGCAGAATTGCGGCGTTTTGGTTCCATCTACGTCGTTTCAGGGCAGCGTTAAGGGTCTGTTAACCTTGAGCCTTCAGGGTCGTTGCATGATGATGCGCATCTTGCTTCTTGCCTGTGTTTGCCTTGCGGCCTGTGGCGCCCAGCCCGCGCCAGAGTTCTTTGCCGCCAAACGGGCGGATGTCAGCCGCGACGGGCGCAGCTATACGGTTTTTTACACCGACAAGCGGGTTGAGGTGATCCGCCTTGGTTTTGCACCGCGCGGCAGCCATCAGGCGATCCGGGCCACGATGATAGAACTGATCCCCGAGGTAACGGGCTGCAAACTGGTTGAAAGCACCTTGCAAGGCGACAGCGGCGAGATGCGGGGCACCATCCGTTGCTAGGGCAGGGCGGTGGCCCGGGCTACTTGCGTAAATACAATTCCCACAGGGCCCAGATGGCGCCCCCGGCAAAGATCACCCCCCAACCGGGGTTGCCGTGGAAAAAATCCAACGCGGCCATCACGGCGGGAACCGCAACCGTCAAGACCCGTACCCAGACCTTGGCGAAGATCGGGTGATCGCGGTCAAGAAACTTCGGTTTCGGCGCATTGGTCATGAGTTGGCTCCTTTCACGCAAGATAGGCAGATCTTCGATGAAGGGCCAGTCCCCGGCCATGGTCCGCCGAAGGTTGCGGACGCGAGATGATTTATCGCACGCGGCATGTCACACTGCCGCCGTGTCAGACTGCCGGAAAGGAGAACCTGCCATGCCCCAGAAAACCTTGCAGATTTCGTCCCAGACCAAAGGCCAGACCGTCATCACCACCTTCGAGATGACCCCCGCCACCGCCCATGACCTGATGGAATTGCTGCAGGCCGCATATGACCAGGTTATCCGCCATCAGCCGGGCTTTATCGCCGCAAGCCTGCATATGAACGATGCGATGACGCGCATCTGCAATTATTCGCAATGGGCGCGGCGCGAAGACTATCAGGCGATGCTGCGGACGATGGACATGCGCGAACGCAACCAGGTTATCAACACGCTGTGCAAAGGGTTTGAGCCGGTGATGTATGAGGTGGTGGGCGTGGTGTGAGCCTTTGGGGGCCTCGCGTGCCTTAGCCCGGAGTCAAGGCGCGCATGCGCCGCCGGGCCGCGCCCGTCCGCCCCCTCGGGCGGGCGCGATTGCAGCGTCGCCAGTAGAACTACGGTGGGCGGCGTTGAACGATAAAGCGCCTCAGACAAATGGGGTTGCGCCCGCCCGGCGGTCAGGCGCGGCCCTATGTTTTCACCACGGTGAAAGCGCTAGAACAGTTTTAGAGCGATCATCAACTGAACTAACGTCGCAACTGCCATCAGAACTGCGGGCCAGAAAATCTTGTGCGTAAGTCTCTCAACTGACGCGGCCAGTTTGGAGTTCTACAGGTCGCGAAGCTCTTGCAAATAGTGAGAGGTTCCCACACATGTGTGCTTAGCTATTTCGTCATGTTTCCGAATGATTTCTTCATCGGTGAGCTTCTTTATTTCTGCAATGCTTGCGGCCATTCACTACCGTCCCCGCCTTTTGGTGCCGCCCCGTTGTCCTGCTCGCCCTGCTGTGCTGCGGCCGCGTGATTTCACCGCGTCTTCGACCGCCTCTTCGATCACGGATTGCCGCGCCAAGGGGTCGTCGGCCACGGCCAGTTCCACCGCCTCCAGCCGCTTGACCTCATCGCGCAGGCGGGCGGCTTCTTCGAATTCCAGGTTCTCGGCGGCTTTGCGCATGGCCAGACGCAGCGCATCCAGATGGGCTGCAAGGTTTTGGCCGACATTGGCTTTTTCAACCTTGGTTGTGATGCGCGCCTGATCGGTATCGCCTTGATAGATCCCCAGAAGAATGTCTTCGACATTCTTCTTGATGGTCGTCGGGGTGATGCCGTGTTCTGTGTTGTAGGCCACCTGTTTGGCGCGGCGGCGATTGGTTTCACCAATGGCGCGTTCCATCGACCCGGTGATCCGGTCGGCATACATGATGACCCGCCCATCAGAGTTGCGCGCCGCCCGACCGATGGTCTGGATAAGGCTGGTTTCCGAACGCAGGAACCCCTCTTTATCCGCATCCAGAATGGCCACCAGTCCGCATTCGGGAATATCCAAGCCTTCGCGCAAAAGGTTGATGCCGACCAGCACATCAAAGGCGCCAAGGCGCAAATCCCGCAAGATTTCAATGCGTTCGATGGTGTCGATGTCCGAATGCATATAGCGGATGCGGATGCCTTGTTCGTGAAAATATTCGGTCAGGTCTTCGGCCATGCGCTTGGTCAGCGTGGTGACCAACACGCGCAGGCCTTGCGCGGCGACTTTGCGAATTTCGTCCAGCAGATCGTCGACCTGCATGTCCACGGGGCGAATCTCAACCTCGGGGTCGATCAGGCCGGTGGGGCGGATGACCTGTTCGGTAAAGACGCCACCGGTCTGTTCCATCTCCCAGGCGGCGGGGGTGGCGGAAACGAAGACCGATTGCGGGCGCATCGCGTCCCATTCCTCGAACTTCAGGGGGCGGTTGTCCATGCAAGAGGGCAGGCGGAAGCCATGCTCGGCCAGGGTGAATTTGCGGCGATAGTCGCCTTTGTACATACCGCCGATCTGGGGAACCGAAACGTGGGATTCATCGGCAAAGACAATCGCATTGTCGGGAATGAATTCGAAAAGCGTCGGCGGCGGTTCGCCTGGCGCGCGGCCTGTCAGCCAGCGGGAATAGTTTTCAATGCCAGCGCAAACGCCGGTCGCCTCCAGCATTTCCAGATCAAAGTTGGTGCGCTGTTCCAACCGCTGTGCTTCCAGCAGCTTGCCCTCGGCGTTCAGCTGTTTCAGCCGGTGGAAAAGCTCATCCTTGATGCCCTTGATCGCCTGTTGCAGCGTGGGGCGCGGGGTGACGTAATGGCTGTTGGCATAGATGCGGATCTGCTCGAAACTGTCGGTCTTCGCCCCGGTTAGGGGATCAAACTCCACAATGGATTCAATCTCTTCGCCAAAGAAGGAAAAACGCCAGGCGCGGTCTTCAAGGTGGGCTGGCCAAACTTCAAGGCTGTCGCCGCGCACGCGAAACGCCCCGCGGGCAAAGGCCGCGTCATTGCGCCGGTATTGCTGGGATACGAGTTCGGCAATCACCTGCCGCTGGTCATATAACTGCCCAACCTTCAGATCCTGTGTCATGGCCGAATAGGTTTCAACCGAGCCGATGCCATAGATGCAACTGACAGAGGCGACGATGATGACATCATCTCGTTCCAACAAAGACCGGGTGGCCGAGTGGCGCATCCGGTCGATCTGTTCGTTGATCTGGCTTTCCTTCTCGATGTAGGTGTCGGTGCGCGCGACATAGGCCTCGGGCTGGTAGTAATCGTAATAACTTACGAAATACTCGACCGCATTGTCGGGAAAGAAGCTTTTGAATTCGCCATACAGCTGGGCGGCAAGGGTCTTGTTGGGCGCAAGAATGATCGCTGGGCGCTGGGTTTCTTCGATGATCTTGCCCATGGTAAAGGTCTTGCCGGTGCCCGTGGCCCCCAAAAGCACCTGGTCACGCTCTCCCGCCAAGACGCCTGCCGAAAGTTCGGCAATGGCGGCTGGCTGGTCGCCCGCCGCCTGAAACGGCGTTTGCATTACAAAGCGCTTGCCGCCCTCCAGTTTGGGGCGTGTCAGCACCTCGGGGCGATGCGTCGGCAGGTTGGTGTTGTTGTGTGGCATGGGTGATTCCCTGTTACCGGCCCAATCTATTCTGTTTTTGTTCCGTTGAAAGGGTTGCGCTAAGCTGACGTTAACCTTGGTGGGGATAAGGTTAAGAACCGCGATTCAATTTTAAGGAAAACGAGGATAAATATTGCATCTTAAGGTTGCTAAGACGGAAAAGCTGATGCAGAGTGGCGGGGCAAGCAGCAAACTAAGCTGCCGGCTGGTCGCACCACACCCCACCCACACTCCCCGTGACCAGCCGGCAGCACCTTCTGCGCCAACGGGGCCTTGCACTTTCCCGCGCTTTTCGGAATAAACCTGCCAGAGCCAAGGGAGATTTCACCATGCGCGCCCGCATCTATCAGCCTGCAAAGACCGCCATGCAATCGGGCGTGGGCAAGACCAAGCTTTGGGTTCTGGAATATGCCCCTGCTTCTGGCCGCACGGTCGATCCGCTGATGGGGTGGACCTCATCCAGCGATACCCAAACTCAGGTGAAACTGCGCTTTGATAGCCGCGACGCCGCACTGGCCTATGCCGCCAGCAAGGGCATCGATGCGGAAGTGGTCGAGCCGAACCCCCGCAAGCACAATATCCGCGCCGGTGGCTATGGCGAGAACTTCGCCACCAACCGCCGCGGCGCCTGGACGCACTGACGTTTTTAGACTTTGCCTGCCGTGACGGTTGGGCACATTATTTCCGTTCCCCTTTGAAAAGGATTTTGCAATGCGCATTTCCCCGACACGCAGGCTTGTGCTGACCTGTGCCATGGCGCTTTGGTCGTCCACCGTTCTGGCCGACGCAACCGACGAAGGTGCCGCAAAGCTTTTGGCCACGTTCCAGACCTATATCGGCGCCACCGAAGGTGTGGTTGCCGTGGCTGCAGATGGCGACAGCTATAAGGTCACCTTTGACGCCGCGCCTTTGATCGCAAAGGGTCCTGCCCAGGGCGGGCTTGCCGCCACTGTCTCGCCGGTCGTGATGACCTTGATCGAGAACGGCGATGGCACCTGGGCCTTTGCGGTGGATCAACCGCTAAGCCTTGCCTATGAGATGCCCGACGCGATCGTGTCCAAAAGCAACTACGGTCAGGTGCTTTTGACCGGCACCTTCGACGAAGCGCTGGGGGACAGCAGCGAATACCATCTCGAACTTAACGATGTGGTCACGGAACAAACGCAGGCCGATCCGACCATCGGAAACATGATCGTCAAGATTTCGCAAGACCAGTTGACCATGGACGGCACCGCAGCGGCGGGCACTTCGGGCGTGGACAGCAAGTTCACCACCACGGCGACCAATATCCGCTATGAAATGAATATGCCCGAAGCCGAGGGCATGCCGCCGATGGGCGGCAGCGTTACGGTGGAACGGGCGGATGCTTCGGGGGGCATGGCGGGCTATCAGCCGCATGGCCTGATTGGCCTGATGGCGTTTTTCGTGGCCCACCCCGACGAGGCGCTGATCGAGGCCGACAAGCCCGGCCTGAAAGCTGCTTTGGAAGCCGCCTTGCCGATCTTTGAAAACCTGACGATGACCGGCACCTACAAGGGCATTTCAGCCGAAACCCCGATGGGGCCGGCGGCGCTGCAGGAAATGGGGTTCACCCTTGACATGAACGGCGCGGTTGCTGACGGCAAGTTCCGCGAAGCGATCAGCCTCAAAGGCCTGACCTTGCCCGAAGGTCTGGTGCCGCCCTTTGCAGCCCCGCTGGTGCCTTCGGATCTTTCGCTGGATGTGACGGCCTCGCGCTTTGACCTTGCGGCAGCGGCCAAGCTTGCCCTGAGCCTGCTGGACCTGCCCGCCGGCGCCACCCCGCCCCTTGGTTTTGAAGGCGAGATGATGTCTGCGGTGCTGCCTGAAGGCACGGTTGATATCGCGCTGGCACCGGGTGAAACCAACGCCCCGGCCTATCGGCTGACCTATGAGGGCGCGCTGACGGTTGGCCCGACCATGCCGATGCCGGTTGGCAAGGCCCGCATCGGACTGACCGGAATTGACCGGATCAACGAGGCGGTCATGGCCAGCCCGCCCGAAATGGGCATGCAGGACATGGCCCCGATGCTGGGCATGGCGCAGATGATGGCGCAACAAGGTGTCGACGGCGAATTGATCTGGGAGATTGAGACGACCGAGGCGGGCGGCCTTCTGATAAACGGGCAAAACATGATGGGTGGCGGTCAGTAAATCATGGTCGTGACCATCCTGCGCGAAACCCCGGTTTCTGAAGAACTGGCGCTGCTCTTTCAGCGCCATACCGCCGATATGCATGCCGATACGCCGCCCGAAAGCATTCACATGATGGATGCTGGCGAATTGGACATTCCCGCCGTGCATTTCTTCGTTGCGCGGGAAACCGGGCAACCCTTGGCAATGGGGGCATTCAAGCTGCTGTCTGATCCGACCCATGCCGAGATAAAATCCATGCATGTTTTGCATGAGGCGCGGGGGCGGGGTCTTTCAAAGGCGATGTTGGCCCACCTTGAAGGCGCCGCGCGCGCGGCGGGTGTCACCCGGCTGTCTTTGGAAACCGGGGTGCAGCCCACCTTCATCGCCGCGCGCGGCCTGTACGACCGCGCGGGCTATGCGGTCTGCGCCCCGTTCGAAGGCTATTGGAATGATCCCAACAGCCTTTTCATGACCAAATCCTTGGTCTAAAAGGCTGCCAACGGTCCCGTAGCTCAGTTGGATAGAGCAGCCGCCTTCTAAGCGGCTGGTCGAGGGTTCGAATCCTTCCGGGACCGCCAAATTTCGCGATCAGGTCATTGTTAATTAAGACAAATTCGTCGTCCTGCACTTCTACTTTAGGACATGCGCGCGGCAAAGGGCATTTGGCTTGTGGCGGGTCCACAGCATGCTGTGGACCCCACGACGCAGTCGATGTCCGGTGATCGGGCATCCATCGTAAAAACGCAGGACCTAGCCAAGAATACTTTTCATGGTTGGAGACGCGCGCATTACAGACGCCGTCTTGTCGGGATCGGTGTGATAGTAGCCACCCAAATCGGCAGGGCGACCTTCAGCGGCAGACAGTTCAGCAAGAATTGTCGCCTGATTTTCCTCCAAGGCTTTTGCGATCGGAGCAAAATGGGCAATCAGTTCAGGATCCTCATTCTGGCTGGCCAAGGCCTTCGCCCAGTAGAGTGCGAAATAATAGTGGCTGGTGCGATTGTCGGCCTGTCCCACTTTTGCTTCGGGTGACTTGTTGTCATCCAAGACCCCTTGCGTGGCGCGGTCGACCGCGTTGCCCAAAATCCGCGCTTTGTCGCTTGCCTTGGTTTCCGCGAGGAATTTCAGGCTTTCTCCCAAAGCGCAGAATTCACCCAAAGAATCCCAACGCAGATGGTTTTCTTCGACAAGCTGTTGCACATGCTTTGGCGCTGACCCGCCTGCGCCGGTCTCGAACATGCCGCCGCCGTTCATCAATTTTACGATGGATAGCATCTTGGCAGAGGTGCCGAGTTCCAGAATTGGGAAGAGATCGGTCAAATAGTCGCGCAGAACATTGCCCGAGATTGAAATGGAATCCTTGCCTTTGCGAATGGTTTCCAATGACAGCCGGGTCGCGGCGCGAGGCTTGAGGATTTGAAACTTGTTTGTGACGCCTGCCTTGGCAAGAATGGGCCGGACGTATTTCAGAAGTTCGGCGTCATGCGCACGAGCTTCGTCAAGCCAAAAGATCGCCTGACAGCCTTCTGCTTTTTGACGCGCGATAGCCAGTTGCACCCAATCTTCGATCGGGCCTTGGTTGGTGGATGCCGACCGCCAGATGTCGCCTGCCTCAACCGCATGCTCGTGCAAAATGTCACCGTTGGCCAGCACGATACGGACGATGCCGTTCTTGCTGATTTCAAATGTGGTCGGGTGCGAGCCGTATTCTTCGGCTTTTTGCGCCATCAAGCCCACGTTCTGTACGGTGCCGGATGTGCGCGGATCAAGAGCGCCGGTTTCCTTGAAGTACAGAATGGATTCGTCATAAATTGGCGCATAAGAACTGTCGGGAATGACGCAATTTGTGTCAGACGCCTTGCCGTCCGGCCCCCAACCCTTGCCGCCAGCGCGGATCAATGCCGGAATCGAGGCGTCGATAATCACGTCAGACGGGACGTGCAGGTTTGTGATGCCCTTGTCAGAATTAACCATGTAAAGTGGCGGCCGCTCAGCCATGACTTTATCAACCGCTGCCAAAATTTCGGCACCGTCCGGCATGGCGGCGACCTGGTCAAGCAGCGCACCCAAGCCCGAGTTGGGATTGACGCCTGCTGCCGCAAGTTTGTCGCCATAGGCGTCAAAAACGGGCTGCAAGAAGACCTTCACGGCGTGTCCAAAGATGATCGGGTCGGACACCTTCATCATCGTGGCTTTGAGGTGAATTGAGAAAAGCGTGCCCGCCGCTTTGGTCGCTGCGATCTGCTCGGCCAGAAACACATCAAGCGCGCGAGCAGACATGAACGTCGCATCGACAACAGTGCCGACGGCGTATTTGACCATTTCTTTCAACACAGTCACGCTGCCGTCTTCCGCAACAAGCTCAATTCTGGCCGGGCCGGCTTGTTCAGCCGTCAATGTCGCTGATTTTTCATTCGAAAAGAAATCGTTACCCGACATAGTCGAAACAGTGGTCTTGCTGTCAGCAACCCATTTTCCCATCGAATGAGGGTTGGATTTGGCGTAGTTCTTTACCGCAATGGCCGCGCGACGATCCGAGTTGCCTTCGCGCAAAACGGGGTTCACGGCAGATCCCTTGATCGCATCATAACGCGCGCGAATGGCCTTTTCCGCATCGGTGCTTGGTTCTGCGGGATAGTCGGGAATAGCATAGCCCTTGGCTTGCAGTTCTTTGATCGCGGCGATCAATTGCGGAACCGAGGCAGAGATATTCGGCAGCTTGATGATGTTTGCCGAGGGATTTTTCACCAACTCACCAAGCTCGGCCAAATCGTCTGGTTGGCGCTGGCTTGCAGTCAAGCCTTCAGGGAAGCTTGCAATGATCCGCCCTGCCAAGGAGATATCCTTGGTCCCTACCGTGATGCCTGCCGCTGCGGCGAATGACTGAATGATTGGAAGCAAGGATGCCGACGCAAGCTGCGGGGCCTCGTCAACCTTCGTGTAAATGATATCAAGCGCTGAAGTGTCGGTCATGAATGCAGCCTGTCTTTCGGTGGCTAGGAATGCGGGTTTGTCCTGTCCGCATCGCTCAATTCAGCCAAAAATGCAATGGCGGGTTCGCTGAGAACCCGCCATTCCGACGTCAAACGACCTTTACGCTTAGCGTGCCCAAGCCTTCGATCATCGCATCCATCTGGTCACCCTTGGCAACAGCCCCCACGCCGGAAGGCGTGCCCGACATAATCACATCGCCAGCTTGCAGTTCAAAATACTCGGACAAATACGAAATCATTTCTGGCACCTTCCAGATCATCTGGTTCAGGTTCCCTTCCTGGCACAGTTTGCCGTTCACTTTCAGCTCGACGCGCCCTTCGGTCAATTTGCCGACGCTTGCAGCCGGCTGCAGCGGGCCAACCGGTCCGGAACGTTCAAACGCCTTGCCTGTTTCCCACGGACGACCGGCCTTCTTGGCCTCGCCCTGCAGATCGCGGCGCGTCATGTCCAGACAAACCGCATACCCCCACACGTGACCAAGGGCGTCTTCCACGCTGATATTGCTTCCACCCGACTTCAGCGCGACCAAAAGCTCAACTTCATGATGTACCTCGTTGGAGTGTGGCGGATACGGAAACTCTCCCGATGCATCAAGATTGTTGGGGTTCTTTTGAAAGAAGAATGGCTCTTCACGATCTGGATCCCCCCCCATCTCGACCACATGCGCCGCGTAATTTCGGCCAATGCAATAAACCCGACGCACCGGAAAGGCGCCTCCGGTGCTGGTCGGAATCGTCGGAATCGCAGGTGCAGGAATGACAAGTTCGGGCATGGTTCACCTTTCTTTTGAATTCTCAAGGAACGCTTAAAGGCGTCCATACCGCACCGTATTGATCCGATCAATCCGCATCAAGATCAAAACTTTCTCATTTCGACGACCAATTTTGGATTGATCTGCCAAATTTTGGCTATACAGTCGAAATTGGGTGAAAATTGGTCAACCAATGTGGGAGCCGAAAGAATGCCAGACTCAGCTTCTCTGGATGTTAATCCAGTCGCCCGCCTGCGCAGCTATATCGCTGAAGGTGGGTTCAGCTCTGGTGTTAAGCTGCCGCCGGAGCGCCACCTTACTGATGTGCTTGGATTGACACGAACGGCCTTGCGCAAGGCGCTGGATGTGTTGGAGCGGGACGGTGTTATCTGGCGTCATGTCGGCAAGGGTACTTTTCTTGCTGATGCAGCGTCGACGCGGTCCGATAATGCAAGCGTCAGATTGGGCCGTCAGTTGACGCCTTTTCGGATGATGCGGGCGCGGATGGTAATAGAGCCTGCGATTGCCCGTGAAGCGGCAATCAATGCCACCGGTGAGTCCATCCTTCGAATGACCCAAGCCCTGAGCAGGTCTCGCGCGGCGACGACCTGGCAGGCCTATGAGGTTGAGGATGATATTTTTCACCGGACTGTGGCGGAGGCCAGTGACAACCTGCTGCTTCTTTCGCTTTTTGACCAGCTGAACGAAGTGCGGCGCGCGGTGGCATGGGGCAATGTCGAGAGGAGTTCGGTTCATCCGTCGCCTGACCACAGCAGTTTTGGCCAGCACGATGCAATCGCTGATGCGATCGCCAGTCGCGATCCGCAGCGATCATACGATGAAATGCGGGCACATCTGCAATCTGTCGCAGCACGACTTTTCATGGAGGTGTGAGTAGGGCGAGGAAATCGGAGCAGAAACGAGAACTGTTCACTCCGCAAAACGAAATCCAAATGTGTTTCTCAGGGAGGAGATCCATATGAATAGCCTGATAAAAAAACTGATTGGTCTTGGCGTTGCAGCCACTTTTATGGCGTCGAGCGCGCAAGCTGATACAATTCGTATCGCGTTGGCGGAAACGCCATCTGATGAACTTGCCGCCTTCTTCGTCGCGTTGGATCGCGCGAAAGCAAATGGCCTGGACTACGAATGGACCGCCTTCGCGGACGAAGAGCTTGCCATTCAATCCGTGCTGAGTGGCCAGATGGATATTGGTTTCGGCACGCCGTATTCCGCGATGCAGCGGTCCAAAGCGCCAATTCGCATCATCTTCCAGCAGTCCAAGTTGGTTTTCTTTCCAGTCACCACGATGGACTACAAAGAACTGAAGGACCTTGATGGCAAGCCGATCATGTTGCACTCGCGCGGCGGTGGCACCGATTCAATCGCCAACGTGATCGAAGAGCGCGAAGGCATCAAGTTTGGCGAACGGTCGTATGTTCCGGGGTCGCAAAACCGGGTGGTGGCACTTCTTGCAGGACAAGCTGACGCAACCATTCTGGATTTGTCCAACAAAAACAAGATTGTTGCCGAAGCTGGCGATCGCTTTCACGCGTTGCCTATGTTTGAGGTGAAGGCAAGCGATGAAGCTTTGTTTGCCAATCTGGACTGGATCAAGGCGAACGAAGAAGACGTGGATATCTTCGTCAAAGCCCTAGCCAGCGTTTGGCAGGATATGGCCAAGGATCCTACCATTATTCGTCGCGAAACCAATCCAGATGGCCCGATTGGGCAGCTTCCTGCAGAGATATTGGCAGGTCTTGATGCCTTTTACACCGATGCAGTCGCGGGTGGTCTTTATGATCCCAATGGCGGTGGCCGCGCAGCGGCACAGGCGGATCTTGAATGGTACACACGTGCCGGCCAGCTGGAAGGCGATCCTGCGACGCTGAACCCAGAAGACTTCTGGTACTTTGGCCCGCTGGACGCGGTTGCCAACTAAGGCAGGTCACAACGACGCTGCCGGCTTCCGGGCCGGCAGTGTCTTTTGAAACCCCGAAAATCCGTCTGGACCGGCTACATGAATAATCGCCCGCTTCTGCTTAAACTCTTGTCGGCTGCACTGGTGTTTGGCGCCTGGGAAATTGCTGGTCGCATCCCAATCAGCTACGCGTTTCCAACCTTTATCGAGTCAATGACCGCGCTTTTAAGCATGATGGGTGATGGCTCGATATTCTTGGCCTATGCAGAAACGCTGAAACCGCTGGTGCTGGGGTTGGTCATATCAGCCTTCTTTGGGATTGGCATCGGGCTGTGGATTGGTCTAAGCGCAAGATTCGAATGGCTTTTCGGGCCGATCTTCATCGTCATGCAAACGGCGCCACTTGCCGCTCTGATCCCCATCTTGGTGATGGTTTATGGCATCGGTCTGACCTCTAAGGTTTTCGTCGTTTGCGTCATGGCAATGCCTGTAATCGTTTTGAACACTTCAGGCGCGGTTCGCAATACGCCGCAATCCATTAAAGATATGGCTAAGTCATTCTTGGCAAGTGATCGCGACGTGCTGGTCAAGATCATCATCCCGGCGGCATCTCCGATCATATTTTCGGGTCTGCGGCTTGGCGTCTCTGCTGGCTTTATCGGTGCAATACTTGCTGAGCTGAAAATTACGCCAACGGGGGTGGGCGACATCATTTCCTATAGCCGCTCCGTTGCTGACTATCCCAGCATGTATGCTGCGATTTTCTCAATCATCCTCTTGGCAGTGATCTTTCTGAACCTGCTGGAAAAACTCGAAAACTATATGTTCGAAGGAAACAACCGTGGCTATGTCTCAGATTGATTCGGCCGCAGTCAAAACTGCGCAACCTCTTGTAGATAGTGCTGTTTCAGTTCGCAATGTTTCCAAGAAATATGGCGATGTTCAGGCACTTAAGGACTTGTCGCTGGAGTTTCCAAAGGGCGAATTGACCTCGCTTCTTGGCCCATCCGGCTGTGGCAAGACCACGCTGCTAAAGATCATCGCTGGGCTTTTGCCGCATGATTCTGGCCAGATCGAGGTCGGCGGCAAAACTGTTACCGGTCCTGGGCCGGATCGGGCATTCGTGTTTCAGGACTTTGCGCTTTTGCCGTGGGCCAATGTGCTGCGAAACGCCGCCTTCGGCTTGGAGTTGCGCGGTGTGGCCAAATCAGAGCGCGAAGCCATTGCTGAAAAATACATTCGCGAAGTCGGCCTTGCCGGGTTCGAAAACAAGTTTCCGCATCAGCTTTCTGGTGGGATGCGGCAGCGCGTTGGCCTTGCGCGCGCTTTGTCCGTGAACGCGCAGGTGCTGCTGTTGGACGAGCCATTTTCGGCCGTTGATGAACAAACGCGTCGCAAGTTCCAAGAAGACATGTTGGCCCTCGTTGCAAACGAGAAAAAGACCTTCATCTTCGTGACCCATTCGATCGAGGAAGCGGTTTATGTTTCGGACCAAATCGCGATCCTGTTGCCACGGCCTAGCCGCGTGTCAGAGATAATTCGTCCAACAAGTTTCCGCGGCAAAGGTGTTGAGAATATTCGCCGCGATTCTGAATATCTCGACATCGTTGATGAGATCTGGGCCTCGCTTCGCAGCTATGTGGAGTAACTTCACATGATCTTATTCGGACGCAAACTCCCTGCAATGTCATCACTTTTGGTCTGGGCTCTTGTCTGGGAGGTCATCGGCCAGCTTGACCTGACGTTCTTTATCCCACCGCTTTCGCAAGTGTTTGTAACCCTGTTTGGCCTCATCCAGACGGCTGCCTTTCAAAATGCGTTGGCCACAACGGCCTATGCCTTCTTGATCGGTGTCGGGTTTTCAGTCGTCATTGGTATTCCGATTGGCATTCTTATGGGCAAGACGCGGGTGCTGGACGAATTGCTTTTGCCTTGGGTGAACATCTTCATTTCGGCCCCCCTTACGGCATTGGTGCCCGTGTTGATGGTGCTGTTTGGCTTCGGGACCAAAACAATTGTCATCACGACTGCGCTTTTTGCCATCTGGATCATCATTCTGAATGCGCGTGCAGGCGTATTGCAGATCAACAGGTCTTTGATCGAGATGGGCCGCAGTTTTGGCGCATCACCTCTGGATGCCTTTTTCAAGATCTATCTTTGGGCTGTCCTGCCTGAGATACTTGGCGGCGTGCGAATTGGCATTATCCGGGCTGTTAAGGGTGTGATCATCGGTCAATTGCTCGTCTCGATCGTAGGTTTTGGTGCGCTGTTTGAACTCTACGCCAGCAACTTCCTGATGAAGGAATTTTGGGCCGTGTTGATTGTCTTGTTCGGTCTTGCCTTTACGCTTTCGGGCTTTCTCAGCTATCTGGAGCGCAAAGTCGCTTTCTATGCATCGTCCCGCTAACAGGCGACGCTTCTCGTTCCTCTGCAAATGGTGGCTACAAAATGACGACGCTGACCGATATCTTGGAAAATCACCCTGCCGCGGCATTGGCCATTGGGGCGCCCGGGCGTGAATGGCTGACCTATGGGGCCTTGCGCGCTCTTTGCGCAGATGTAGGCGCACAGCTGCGCAGCTTCGGTATTGCTGCTGATGCACGCGTTGCAATCGTTTTGCCGAACGGCCCCGAAATGGCCACAGCCTTTGTGGCCATCGCGCAAAATGCAATTACCGCCCCATTGAATCCTTCCTATCAGCAAGAAGAATATGCGTTCTATCTCGATGACCTGAAAGCCAAGGCACTTGTAGTCGCGGAAGGCTATGACGGGCCTGCAGTTGCGGCTGCAAAGAGTTGTGGCGTCGCGGTGTTGCGGTTGCATAGCTCTGACCAACTTCCGGCGGGGCATTTCAGTCTTGTGGGGGCTTTGGCGGCGGAGCCTGTTGCGGGCCCCACCAAACCGTCTTCCGACCAGATCGCCCTAATTTTGCACACGTCTGGCACAACCTCGCGACCTAAAATCGTGCCGTTGCTGCATTCAAACGTTGCGGCCTCGGCCAAGCATATCTGCACCTCTTTGGCGTTGTCGCCCTCGGATCGGTGCCTGAATGTCATGCCGCTTTTCCACATTCACGGATTGATCGCCGCGGTCACCGCCTCATTGGCGGCGGGTTCTTCTGTCTGGTGCGCACCGGGCTTTGACGCGCTGAAATTCTTTGGATGGATGAAGGACGCCAGTCCAACATGGTACACGGCAGTGCCAACCATGCATCAAGCCATCCTTTCACGCGCTGAACGCAATGCAGAAGTGATTGCCGCGCGGCCTCTGAGGTTCTTGCGGTCTTCTTCTGCCTCGCTGCCAGCGCAGGTGATGCGCGCACTAGAAACCAGCTTTGGTGCCCCTGTCATTGAAGCCTACGGCATGACAGAAGCTGCCCATCAGATGGCCAGCAACCCCTTGCCGCCGCGCGCACAAAAACCCGGATCGGTCGGCA
>JAIOXV010000033.1 GCA_021741465.1 Paracoccaceae bacterium | reverse complement strand
GAACCCGCGCCACGGCATCGGCAGTGGAGGCGAGCTTTACATGTTCCAGCGTCACGCCGTGACGCGCCTGCGCTTCGGCCCCGATATGGGCGATGAAATCATTGATCTTCGTGTCGCCGCCCCAGGCATGCCAATAGACGGTCTGGCCCTTGGCCTCGGCCAGAAGGCTCTCCCAATCGGCGGCAAAGGCGCTGCGTGACGTTGCCGCCATCAACGCCAAAGTTGAAAGCGCGGTCTTGCCAAAGGTGCGACGGTCCATGTTAACCCCTGTCCCAAATGTGATTGCATCAGGGATAGGCGGCACCGGCTGGTGCTGGCAAGCTGACAAACGCAATCGTGAGGAGGATGTGATGCTGGATGCCAAGATCAGACCGCTGATCGACGGGCCCTTGAATCGGGTTGGCGTGGCGCTGGCCGAACGCGGCATCGCGGCGCATGAGGTTACGCTGTTCGGCCTTTTCATGGGGCTTTTGGCTGCAGCTCTTTTGGCGGCGGGCCTGCCGGGGGCGCTGGCGCTGGTGCCGCTTGCGCTGGGCCGGCTGGCCGATGGGCTGGATGGGGCGGTGGCGCGGGCGACCGAGGTGACAGATTTCGGCGGCTTTTTGGATATTCTGTGCGATTTTGCCTTTTACGCCGCCGTTCCTTTGGCCTTTGCCCTGCGTGATGATGCCAATGGCGCGGCGGCGGCCTTTCTGCTGGCGGCCTTTTACATCAATGGCGCGTCCTTTCTGGGCTTTGCCATCATGGCCCAAAAGCGCGGACTTGAAACCAAAGCGCAGGGCATCAAGAGCCTGTATTACTCGGCAGGTCTGCTGGAAGGCACGGAAACCATTGCGTTTTTCGTGGTGCTTTGCCTGTGGCCAGATGCGTTCGGCCCCTTGGCCGTGATCTTCGCAATTCTGTGCCTGTTCACCACGGTCGCGCGCGCGGCCTTGGCGCGGCGGGTCTTTGGGTGACGGGCGGTGCAGCGTTTGCCCCCCGAAAAAACCGGCATGTCCCGCAGGGCGTAAAAAATCACCCGCCCTTGCAGCCCCCGGCGCGCGACACTAAGACTCTGGCAAGTATCCGGCGATAAGACTTCGAACACGAGACAGGCAGGTTTGACATGAGAGATCCGGTTTCCACCTTCTACAACTTCATCATCCCGACCGTCGAGGAAACCTCGGCACGCGGGTCGATCCGCTATGACATCTTTTCGCGCCTCTTGAAGGAGCGGATCATTTTCGTCGCAGGCCCGGTGCATGACGAAATGGCGACGGTCATCGTGGCCCAGCTTCTTTTCCTTGAAGCCGAGAATCCTTCAAAGGAAATCTCGATGTACATCAACTCGCCCGGCGGCGTGGTGACCAGCGGCATGTCGATCTATGACACCATGCAGTACATCAAGCCCAAGGTATCGACCGTTTGCATCGGGCAGGCGGCGTCGATGGGTTCGCTTTTGCTGACGGCCGGCGAAAAGGGCATGCGTTTCAGCCTGCCCAACAGCCGGATCATGGTGCACCAGCCTTCGGGCGGCTATCAGGGGCAGGCGACCGATATCCTGATTCATGCCCGCGAGACCGAGCGTCTTAAAAAGCGCTTGAACGAGGTCTATGTCCATCACACCGGCAATGAGTATGAAAATGTCGTCGCGGCACTTGAGCGTGACAACTTCATGTCTGCCGAAGAGGCGAAAGACTGGGGTTTGATCGACGAGATCGTCGCCGCGCGCGACAAATCCGAACCGGTCACCTGATACTCCCGCCCCCCCCGGGGACCACAATCTTTGGGGGGATTTCTGGTTGTGAAGGGCTAGGCCTTGGCCTAGACTTCACTTGAAGGCCCGGCAACAGGCTAAGGCAGAGGATACCCATGGCGACGAACTCGGGCAGCGACAGCAAGAACACGCTTTATTGCTCCTTCTGCGGCAAGAGCCAGCACGAGGTGCGTAAGCTGATCGCAGGGCCGACCGTTTTCATCTGCGATGAATGCGTCGAGCTTTGCATGGACATCATTCGCGAAGAGACGAAGACCACGGGGTTGAAAGCCACCGATGGCGTCCCGACGCCGCGCGAAATTGCCAAGGTGCTGGATGACTATGTCATCGGTCAGGACCACGCCAAGCGCGTTTTGGCTGTGGCGGTTCATAACCATTACAAACGCCTCAACCATTCGTCCAAGCAAGATATCGAACTTTCAAAGTCGAACATCTTGCTGATTGGCCCGACCGGCACCGGCAAAACCCTGCTCGCCCAGACACTGGCCCGGATTCTGGATGTGCCTTTCACCATGGCCGATGCAACGACGCTGACCGAAGCGGGCTATGTCGGTGAAGATGTCGAAAACATCATCCTCAAGCTTTTGCAGGCGTCCGAATATAACGTCGAACGGGCACAGCGCGGCATCGTCTATATCGACGAGGTCGACAAGATCACCCGCAAGTCGGACAACCCCTCGATCACCCGCGATGTCTCGGGCGAGGGCGTGCAGCAAGCGCTTTTGAAGATCATGGAAGGCACCGTGGCAAGCGTGCCGCCGCAGGGCGGTCGCAAGCATCCCCAGCAGGAATTCTTGCAGGTGGACACCACGAATATCCTGTTCATCTGTGGCGGCGCTTTTGCGGGCTTGGAAAAGATCATCGCGCACCGCAACAAAGGGTCTGGCATCGGCTTTGGCGCCGAGGTGAAGGACCCCGATGCACGCGGCGCGGGCGAGCTTTTCAAAGAGCTGGAGCCGGAAGATCTGCTGAAATTCGGTCTTATCCCGGAATTCGTCGGCCGTCTGCCGGTCATTGCCACCCTTACCGATCTGGACGAAGAGGCGCTTATCATCATTCTGACCGAGCCTAAGAACGCTTTGGTCAAGCAATACCAGCGGCTTTTCGAAATTGAAGGGGTCAAGCTGACCTTCACCACTGATGCGCTGTCCGCCATCGCCAAACGCGCCATCAAGCGCAAGACCGGCGCGCGGGGCCTGCGGTCGATCATGGAAGACATCCTTCTGGATACCATGTTCGAACTTCCGGGCATGGAGGGTGTCGAAGAGGTGGTCGTCAACGAAGAGGCGGTCAACAATGGTGCCAAGCCCTTGATCGTGCACACCGAAGCGAAAAAGAAAGAACCCGCCGCAGCCGGGTGATCTTCGAAAAGATCTGAACGCCGCCCTACCGGGCGGCGTCTTTCATTGAAAGAGTGCCGCCATGGCGATTGAACGCATCACCACGGGTTCCACCTGGGAACCAAAGATCGGCTATGCCCGTGCGGTGGTGGCAGGGGGGTGGATCTTTGTGTCGGGCACCACGGGCACCGATCACGCCACCGGCAACATCCCCGAAAGCGTGACCGATCAATGCGCTTTGGCGCTTCAGATCATCGGCGCGGCGCTGGAACGGGCCGGGGCCAGCTTTGCCGATGTGGTGCGGGTGCATTACATTCTGCCCAAGGCCGCCGATTTTGAACCTTGCTGGCCCTTGCTTGCCGCCACCTTTGGCGCCAACCCTCCGGCCGCCACCATGATCGAGGCCGGTCTGATTGACCCGCGCCACAAGATCGAGATCGAGGTGACTGCGCTTTTGCCGGCCTAAGGCGTGGGCCTGTCCGCCACCGCCACGGCGTTGACCTGCCCAACCGGCCAATCGGCCCTAGACCCTGCAAAACCGCCTGCTATAAGAGGCAAAACATCCCTGATGAGGTTCCCGATGAACTTTCTTCTGCGCCTTCTGACCTGGTGGAACAGCCAGACCCTTGGCACCCAGATCTATACTGCCCGCAAGGGCGTGAAGGTGGGCGAAGACGATCAGGGCAACATCTTTTACCAAACCCGTGACGCCAAGCGCCGCTGGGTGATTTACAACGGCGAATCCGAAGCGTCGCGCGTGTCGCCTGATTGGCATGGCTGGCTGCATTTCACCTGGGATCAACCGCCGACCAAAGCGCCTTTGGCCCATAAGGCTTGGGAAAAGCCGCATCAGGAAAACCTGACCGGTTCATTGGCCGCCTATGCCCCGCCCGGGTCCATCCGGGCAGGTGCGCCGGTGGTGCGCGCCGATTACGAGGCGTGGCAGCCCGAATAATGGCTGAGAATCGCGCAGAAATTCTGGCAGGTGCTGCGGTTTTGGCCGTGGCTATTGGCTTTTTGGCTTGGTCTGTCGGCGGCGGTAAGCTGACCGGTGGTGCAAAGACCTACAGTTTGACAGCCTCGTTCCGATCGGTCGAAGGCATTCGTGCCGGATCGGATGTGCGGCTTGCCGGGGTCAAGGTGGGCACGGTTACCGACCTGTCGCTGAACCCCGAAACCTATTACGCCGATGCCGTGGTCGAGGTGGACGCCCGAGTGCAATTGCCGACCGATTCCGCCATTCTGATCTCCTCCGAAGGGCTTTTGGGCGGCAATTTCGTGGAACTGGTTCCCGGTGGCGCAGAAGAGATCTTGGCCCCAGGCGATGAGATCGAAGACACCCAAGGCGCTGTCAGCCTGCTGACCCTGTTGATGAAATGGGTTGGCGGATCGGGTGAAGATAAGGCCGCAACTCCATGAAATGGTTCATGGTTTCGTTTTTGTTACTTGTATCCCCGGCCCTTGCTCAAGAGATGGCAGACGCACCCGGTGCCAGCTTGCGTATTCTCGACAAGCTGACGGGCGAAGTGCGTGATGTCACGCTTGGGCGCGGCCAGTCGGTGGTGGCGGGCCGTATCACCGTTCAGCTTGATGCCTGCCGCTCGCCCGCCGACAACACCGTGGCCGAAGCTGACGCACATCTGACCATCATCGACGCCGCTTCGGCTGACCCGGTCTTTGCCGGTTGGATGCTGGCGACAGCGCCGGCGCTGTCTGCGCTTGACCATCCGCGCTATGATGTCTGGGTCTTGCGCTGCGATGTGCCGGATCTGGCCTTGCCCGAGGTTGAAGAAGCCCCGGTGGAAGACCCGGCCCCCGAAGGTGCGGCCCCCGATGCGGCCACCGATGATGGCAATGGTTGATAGCCGGGCGGATTGAATGCCGCTTGCGCCGCCAAGGCCTGCTCCAGCCGCCTGTGATACCCCGCGCGCGAGATTTCCACCGCCCCAAGGCTGGCAAGATGCGGGGTCAGGAATTGGGTGTCGAACAGCTGAAATCCCCCGGCCCGCAGCCGGTGCATAAGCCAGGCCAGCGCAATTTTTGACCCGTCTTTTTCGCGCGAGAACATCGATTCCCCGAAAAACGCTGCGCCAAGAACCACGCCATAAACCCCGCCAACCAACCGATCACCCTGCCAAACCTCAAGGCTATGGGCATGGCCCATGTCAAACAAACCGCGATAAAGGCTGAAGATTTCGGCGTTGATCCAGGTTTCGCTGCGGTCCGCGCAGCCCCTGACCACTGCGTCGAAATTGCGGTCGATGGTGATGATATGGCCGCCGTTCCGGATCGTCTTGGCCAACGAGCGCGAAATGTGAAAGCTTTCAAGGGGAAAGATCCCCCGCAGGCGCGGATCGACCCATTGCACCTCGGTCGCATCGCGGCCTTCGGCCATGGGAAAAACGCCCAATGCATAGGCGTGCAGCAACAGTTCAGGCGTGATGGATGTGGGCATTTCAGGCTGGGATCAGGGCAGGGTGGGCAATCAAGCGGTCGTGCAATTGCCGGGCGCTGGCAAATTCTGTCATATCTTGTGGGGCTGTGCTTGGCCCCGCGCAAGGTGCCGAAAGCCAGGTGTCATGGGCCAACAAACCCCCCAAGTCCGAGACAGGACGCGCAGCCCCGCGCCGGGTCTGGTTCCGCCCCTGTGGGGGGCGGTGAAAAAGCAAGCTGCCCAATTCAGTCTCCAGCATCGTCAACCGCCACCACATCGCAGATTGCGTGCTTCCGCACGACAAACCGCAAAAGGCGCAGGTCAAATCCATTCATAAGCCCCGCTGATCCCGCCCGCGAACCAACTTTTGTCGGCGTTCATACTGCAAGCTCCACAGGGTTCCAACTGTTACAATCAGGGGGCGGCGCACCTGAAAAGCAAAGGGCGCCCGAAGGCGCCCTTTTCATTTTGCGAACTGCTGTTCCAACCATTTTTCCAGCCAGTGAATGTTGTATTCCCCGTTCTGGATGTCAGGTTCGGCCAAAAGCATATGGAAAAGTGGGATCGAGGTGTCGACCCCGTCGATCACCAATTCGCCAAGTGCCCTGCGCAACCGCGCCAGCGCTTCGGGCCGGTCGCGGCCATGCACGATAAGTTTGCCGATCAGGCTGTCGTAATAGGGCGGGATGCGATAGCCGTCATAAAGCGCCGAATCCATCCGTACCCCAAGCCCGCCGGGCGCGTGGTATTGCGTCACCTTGCCGGGGCAGGGCGAGAAATTCGGCAGTTTTTCGGCGTTGATCCGCACTTCGATGGCGTGGCCATTGATCTCCAGATCATCCTGCCCGAATGACATGTCCATGCCGGCCGCAACCCGGATCTGTTCGCGCACAAGGTCGATGCCGAAGATGCTTTCGGTTACCGGATGTTCCACCTGCAGACGGGTGTTCATCTCGATAAAGTAGAACTCGCCATCTTCGTACAAAAACTCGATGGTGCCCGCGCCGATATAGTTGATCTTGGCCACCGCGTCGGCGCAGACCTTGCCGATCTTGGCGCGCATTTCGGGGGTGATGCAGGGGCCGGGGGCCTCTTCAAAGACTTTCTGGTGGCGCCGCTGCAAGCTGCAATCGCGTTCGCCCAAGTGCACAGCCTTGCCGCGCCCGTCGCCAAAGACCTGAATTTCAATGTGGCGGGGCGTTTGCAGGTATTTCTCGATATAAACTTCGTCATTGCCAAAGGCCGATTTGGCCTCGGAACGCGCCGTGCGGAAGGCAATTTCCAGCTCTTCGGCGTTCTTGGCAACCTTCATCCCGCGACCGCCACCGCCGGCAGTTGCCTTGATGATGACCGGAAAGCCAATGCCTGCGGCCACACCAATTGCGGTTTCGAAATCGGGCACGCCGCCTTCGGAACCCGGCACAACCGGGATCCCCAGCGCCTTGGCGGTTTCCTTGGCCGTGATCTTGTCGCCCATGATGCGGATATGTTCCGCTGATGGGCCGATAAAGGTGATGCCGTGGTCTTCCAGCGCCTGCGCAAAGGCCGCGTTTTCCGACAAGAAGCCATAGCCCGGATGCACCGCCTGCGCGCCCGTGATTTCGCAGGCCGAAATGATGGCGGCCTTGGACAGATAGCTTTCTGATGACGGCGCTGGTCCGATGCAGACCGACTCATCGGCCATGCGCACATGCATGGCATCGGCATCGGCCGTGGAATGCACCGCCACCGAGGTGATCCCCATCTCACGTGCGGCGCGGATCACGCGAAGGGCGATCTCGCCCCGGTTGGCGATCAGGATTTTGTCGAACATGGGCTTACTCGATGATCATCAAGGGCGCGCCATATTCCACCGGATGCCCGTCTGACACGAGGATCCGCTTTACCGTGCCCGATTTCGGCGCCGGAATGTGGTTCATGGTTTTCATCGCTTCGATGATAAGGACGGTTTGGCCTTCCGACACTTGGCTGCCAATGGCAACGAAAGGGGCAGCGCCGGGTTCTGCAGCCATATAGCAGGTGCCAACCATGGGCGAGGTGACCGCGCCGGGATGCTGGGCGGGGTCTTCCAGTGCTGCAGGGGCGGCGGCGGCAGCAGGGGCAGCGACCGGCGCGGCGGGCATTGCCGGGGCCGCAGCCACGGCCATTGGCGCGGCCATTTGCACCATGGTCACCTGTTTGACAACGCGCACTTCCAGGCTGTCATCTTCGCCATATTCGCGCTTGACCGACAGCTCGGTCAGTTCATTCTTGTTCAGAAGTTCTGCCAGCGCCGAGATGAAGGCCACATCGGCCTCAGACGTGTTCTTGCTCATGCCGTCCTCTGTTGACGTATCGGGGCCTTGGGTGGCCGCCCTTGGATCAGCCGTTGTTATAAGGCTTTGCTGCCGGGGAAGGAAGCCCAGAATGGCCATCAACTGGGGGAGGGAAAATTTTCAGAGGTTCAATTTTACCGTTTGATAAAAAAATCATCCTGTGGCAGCCTGAGGTCACAAAAGCAACGCCAATGGGAGGTTCCACCTTGTCCAACAGCCCGCTGACGCCCGGTGTGGTGGCCGGCCGACTGCCAGCAGCCGTCCTTGCCGAGAATTTTTCCGATCACGAAGCCGCCCTTGACGCCCATGAGGCGCGGGTGGCCGCTGATCGATGCTATTTCTGCCACGATGCGCCCTGCATGACGGCCTGCCCAACCTCGATCGACATACCGCTGTTCATCCGCCAGATCGCAACCGGCACGCCAGAGGCTGCGGCCAAGACCATTTTCAGCCAGAACATCCTTGGCGGCATGTGCGCCCGCGTTTGCCCGACCGAGACCCTGTGCGAAGAGGTTTGCGTGCGGGAAATCGCCGAAGGCAAGCCGGTTGAAATCGGGCGACTGCAACGCTTTGCCACAGATACCTTAATGGCCAAGGGCGTGCATCCCTTCACCCGCGCCAAGCCGACGGGCAAAAAGGTGGCCGTTGTTGGCGCTGGGCCCGCAGGTCTGGCCTGCGCGCACCGCCTGGCGATGAAGGGCCATGAGGTTGTGGTTTATGACGCGCGCGCCAAGGCGGGGGGCCTGAACGAATACGGCATTGCCAGCTATAAATCGACCAATGATTTTGCGGCAAAGGAAGTGGACTGGCTGCTGCAAATCGGCGGGATTCGCATTGAAACCGGCAAGGCGCTTGGCCGTGATCTGGGCCTGGCCGATCTACAAAAGACCCATGATGCGGTTTTCCTGGCCATCGGTCTGGCAGGGGTGAACGCTCTGCGCGCACCGGGTGAAGATGGTGCAAACGTCCGCAACGCCGTTGATTTCATTGCCGAACTTCGCCAGCAGCCAGACAAGGGCAAGCTTGCCATTGGCCGTGATGTGGTGGTGATTGGCGGCGGCATGACGGCTGTTGATGCCGCGGTGCAGTCGAAACTTCTGGGCGCCGAGAATGTCACGATCGTTTACCGGCGCGGACAGGAAAAGATGGCCGCAAGTGGCTATGAGCAAGACCATGCCACCCGCGCCGGCGTGCGGATCATCACCCATGCAGCCCCGGTGGCCGTGCATGCGGGCGAGATCGAACTTGGCTATACCAAAAATGGCCCGAAAGGGCTGGAGATGACTGGCGAGACCTTCCGCCTTAAGGCCGATCAGGTGTTCAAGGCCATTGGGCAAACCTTGGCAGGTGCGCCCGAGGGGTTGAAAATTGACGGCGGCAAGATTGCCGTGGACGGCACTGGCCAGACCAGCGTGACAGGCATCTGGGCCGGCGGCGATTGTGCGACGGGGGGCGAGGATCTGACCGTCACCGGCGTGAAAGAGGGCCGCGACGCGGCCGAAGCCATCCACAAGGCGTTGATGGGGTAAGGGGAAATATCATGGCAAATCTGGCATCGAATTTCATCGGCATCAAATCCCCCAACCCGTTCTGGCTGGCCTCGGCCCCGCCGACGGACAAGAAATACAACGTCGAGCGTGCGTTCGAGGCGGGCTGGGGCGGGGTGGTGTGGAAAACCTTGGGTTCTGAAGGCCCACCCATCGTCAACGTTTCCGGCCCGCGCTATGGCGCGATCTGGGGCGCGGACCGGCGGCTTTTGGGGCTGAACAACATCGAACTTATCACCGACCGCCCGCTTGAGGTGAACCTGCGCGAGATCAAGGAAGTCAAGCGCAAGTGGAAAGACCGCGCCATGGTCATTTCGCTGATGGTGCCGTGCGAAGAGGAATATTGGAAGGCCATCCTCAAACAGATCGAGGATACCGAAGCTGACGGAGTAGAGCTGAATTTCGGTTGCCCCCATGGCATGGCCGAACGGGGCATGGGATCGGCCGTGGGGCAGGTGCCGGAATATATCGAAATGGTCACGCGCTGGGTCAAGCAATACTCGCGCATGCCCTGCATCGTGAAGCTGACGCCCAATGTCACCTCGATCTTGCCGCCTGCCATGGCGGCCAACCGCGGTGGGGCGGATGCAGTCAGCCTCATCAACACCATAAAATCCATCACCAATGTCGATCTGGACGCGTTTTCGCCTTTTCCGATGATCGACGGCAAGGGCAGCCACGGCGGCTATTGCGGCCCTGCGGTCAAGCCGATTGCGCTGAACATGGTGGCCGAGATTGCCCGCAACGAAGAAACCCGTGGCCTGCCGATTTCGGGCATCGGTGGGGTAACGACTTGGCGCGACGCGGCAGAGTTTCTGGCGCTTGGCGCGGGCAATGTGCAGGTTTGCACCGCGGCCATGACCTATGGCTTCAAGATCGTGCAAGAGATGATTTCGGGCCTGTCGCAATATCTGGATGAAAAGGACATGGCGCTGTCCGATCTGGTCGGTCGCGCGGTGCCGAACTTTGTCGAATGGCAGAACCTCAATCTGAACTATGTTACCAAGGCGGTCATCAATCAGGATGATTGTATCAAATGCGGCCGCTGCTATGCCGCGTGCGAAGATACCAGTCATCAGGCCATCGCCATGTCCGAAGACCGCGTCTTTACGGTCAAGGATGATGAATGCGTGGCCTGCAATCTGTGTGTCAACGTCTGCCCGGTGGACAATTGCATCACCATGAAGCGCCTTCCTTTGGGCGCGCTGGATGAACGCACGGGCCGCAGGGTGGGCGAACATGCCGACTGGACGACCCATCCGAACAACCCTTCGGCCACGGCTGCCGAATAGCGCAAATCTTGTCAGCCCCCCCGGTTCAGGGGGGCTGGTCAAGTGGTTTTGCCATGCTAACCTTCCTGATCTATTGAGCTGATTCTGCGGGAATATTCACCCGCGGTTTGAAAATTGGGCTTCGGCCGACAGGGAATTTGAAACATGGCAAGCATGACCGGCACCAATCTGCCCGACATCCTTTTCGGCACCATCGCCGCCGATACCCTGCGTGGGCTTTTGGCCGATGACATTCTTTATGGCTTTGATGGCAACGACCTTTTGCAAGGCGGGTCCGGGGATGACACGCTTCATGGCGGGTCGGGCAATGACCGCATGGATGGCGGCGCGGGTGAAGATTTCTTCTACGGCGGCTCGGGGATTGATACTGTTAGCTATCTGTCGGCCACCGCGGCTTTGGTCCTTGATCTGGGCGATGCGAGCCTTTCGACGGGCGATGCCGAAGGCGATGTTTTCACCTCGGTCGAGCGGTTTGAACTGACACAGTTTTCGGATCTCGCGCGCGGTACCTATCGCGCCGAGACGATCTTTGCCGGCGGCGGCAATGACACTTTGTTCGGCCTTGGCGGGAATGACAGCCTCAGAGGCGAGGCTGGCAATGACCGCCTGATCGGGGGGGGCGGGGCGGATACGCTGAATGGGGGCGCTGGCACCGACGTGGCCTCGTACGAGGGGGCGACGGCGGCGGTTTCCTTGAACCTTGTCAGTGGCGTCTTTACCGGCGAGGCGGCGGGCGACAGTCTTGTCAGCATCGAAAGGCTGGTGCTGTCGGGCTTTGCCGATACGGTGACACTGGCCGGGGCGATCCATTATGTCGATGCAGGCGCAGGGCAGGACACTGTTTTCGGCGCGGCTCAGGCGGACACGATCCTGGGTGGCGCGGGCCGCGACGTGCTTTTCGGCTATGGTGGCAATGATCTGATCGTGGCAGGCAACCCGACGCTGCTTTTGCCGGGGCAGGATGAAGACAGCCTTTACGGCGGCAGCGGCAGTGACACGCTGCGCGGTGGCACCGGCACGGCGTTCCTTTTTGGTGGCGCTGGCGATGATCGGCTGTTGGGTGAGGCCGGCAATGACACGCTGAACGGCGGGTCCGGGGCCGATCTCTTGTCCGGCGGCGATGGCATTGACACGGCGATCTATGACAGCGCCGTTACGCTTGACCTGGGCACCCCGGCCAACAGCACTGGGGCCGCGGCGGGCGATGTCTTGACGAGCGTTGAGGTGATCGCGTTCACCAGCGGCAGTTCCACCTATGTCGGCAGCAGCGCGAACATGACGGTGCGGGCAAACGGCGGCCAAGTGGTGGCCCATGCTGGCAGCGGAGCCGAGACCTTTCACAGCATGGATGTGGTCAGCTATGCCCAGACCAATTCAGGCGTGACGCTGACCGCAAGCAGCTTTAGCCGCGTCGACGGGGCGGGCGGGGCTGCAGGGGACGTGCTGTTCGATACCGGCGAATTCTTGCTTTCAGACCATGGCGACGCGTTTGTTCTACAGGATGACACGCTTTCAATCCTGCAGGCCGATATGGCCGGTGGTGATGATACGGTCGAGATCCAGGGGGAACTTCTGATTGCCACCCTGTTGCTGGGCGACGGGGCCGATACGGTTTTGGGATATGGCAATGACGTCACCCTGACATTGGGGGCCGGGAACGATCAGGTCACGCTTCTTGCGCCGGTTCAGAGCGACTATGTCACCTTGGTGTTCGGGGGGGCGGATGATGATACCATCAGCGTCACCGGCTTTGCCCAGGTGACGGTGGAAGGGGGCACAGGCAACGATTCCATCACGGCAGGTGGCGCGCTGGGCCTTGAAAGCCAGATAGATCTGACCGGCGGCGCTGGCGATGACACGCTGTTCGGCGCGGTTTTCGACGGGGCGCTGGTGATGGCGGCAGGGGACGGCGACGATGTTGTTTCCGCTTCAGCCCGGGTTGGCACCTTTGAAGGCAATGACGGGGTGGACCAGATGACCATCGAGGTTGTCGCGATTGAGAGCGGCTTTTTCATCGTCGATGGGGGCGCTGGAAATGACACGATCACCCTGTCGCAGACGGTTCCGGGCTCGGTCGGGGCGGTTCGGACGATCACGGTGATGGGCGGGGCGGGGGATGATGTCATCAACGGCTCTGGCATCTCGCAGGGTATGACGGCCGAAGGCTTCGAATTCCGCACCGGTTGGGGTGATGATACCATCAGTGGCTTTGATCTTGCCGTGCCCTCCTTTGGCGATGACGCGCTGATCTTCCGTGACATCGCCGGGCTGAATGACCGCAGCGATCTGGCTGTCACGGGCGATGCCACGCATGTGGTTTTCAGCTTTGGCGGCCAATCGGTGCGGCTGGACGGCATTGATGTGGCCAATGCGGCCGATGTGGTGATGGTCTTTGTCTGACCTTTACCGGGCGGCAGACAGCTGCTGCTGTTCGGGGTAGGCCACCCTTCCCGCTTCGGCCGCCGCACGACCTGCCACTAGATCGGCGGTCAGCGCAGTGACGACGGGCGGCAGGGCGACGGGCTGCGTCGGCAGGATTTCGGTGGCAACCGGGCGGGTTTCGGCCTTGGCCGGGCCGGGCAGCGGCGGTTGCCGGGCGTTGGTGTCCTGTGGCGCAAGGGCGTGCAGCGGCTGGACGGCGGCAACCGTCATGGCTGTTGAGATGGTCATCTCGAACCTCGTGAATACTCGGCCCCCAATCCAGACCCTAGCATAATCTTGGCCATTTCTCCTGCCAAAGATGCGTCGCATTTTAATGAAAGGTCAGACAATTGCCACAAACTGCGGCCCCAGCGCCGCGGGGGGCAGAAAGCCGTGGGTCAAAGGCTGTCAAGAATCCGCGTGGCTTCGGCCCGTGGGTCAAGCAAGACAGAGCGGTCTTCGCCGGGAAAGAAACGGGCGCGGGTGGCGGTGGGCAGGGGGCCGGGCGTGGCGATAACCACCCGCGGGCCATGCTTGGCGGTTTCCTGCGCCCAGCTTTGCGCCAGCGCGATCTGGGCGGCTTTTGTGGCCCCATAAGCGCCAAAGAACTTTTGCCCGCCGCGCGCGTCCTCCAAGAACAGCGCCGTGCCCGCGCCTTCGATCAACAAGGGTTCAATCAGCGGAATAAGGCTGCCCGTGGCGCGGACATTGGTGGCGATGGACTTGTCCCAGTCTTTCATGTCTACAGACCCGGCCGGCGCAAGCGGGGCTGCATGCACCGCCGCATGCACCCAAAGCTGCGCCCCGCCCCAGCGATCATGGACCTGTCGGCACAGATGGCGCATGGCGTCTTCGTTGGTCACATCCATCGGCGCAAGTGTCAGGTTTCCCGCCCCCGGAAGACCAAGCGCCTTGACCCGGTCATCCAGCTCTTCCAGCCCGCCCACCGTGCGGGCCACCGCCACCACATCCCAGCCCTTTTGCGCCAGAAGTTCCGCGAAAGCAGCCCCAAGGCCGCGTGACGCACCGGTAACAAGGGCGAGTTTTCTGGTCATGGGTCATCCGCTTTCTGGGCTGGCAAGGCAGGGCTTGGGCAGCCGCAATTTCCTGATCCCTTACATGTTTCGCACAAAGTTTTGCAATCGCTTTGGACGAGATTCTTTTGCGCGACGCCAAACTTGGCCACGCCCAGCAAGGGGGAGGGCCGGCAAAGGGGGGGGGCCAAATCCCGGTGGCAAAGCCTGCGCTGCCCATCCGTGCTGTGGTCAGCCAAAGGGCGGGTGCAATACTTTGACGATTGGCCCCACTCTTTTAAGGCCGCATCCGGCCAATCTTCTGGACTTCGCTTCTGCTCTGACTATCTGTGAATTATGGAAAAAGCCCCAGAAACATCCGTCCTCTTCAATGCCAATTGCCCTGTCTGCAGCTTTGAGATCGGGCATTACCAGTCATATTCTTGCAAAAACGGCCTGCAGATCCAGTTTGACGACCTGAATTCCGACGCAAGGCTGCGCTGGGGGCTTGATGCGGATACGGCTGCCAAAAGGCTTTATGTGCTGCATGATGGCAAGATTACCTCAGGGGTTGCGGCGTTTATTGTGCTGTGGTCGCAAATGCCGCGTTATCGGTGGCTGGCAAAACTGGTTGGTCTGCCCGGCGTGCGCCATGCCGCCTCTGCGGTTTACGACTTGGTTCTGGCGCCGGTGATTTACCGCTGGCACCTGCGCCGGCAGGCGCGGCTTTTGCCAAAATAGCCGAATACCAAACCCGCGCGTCTGGCCATTTGGCACACAAACCTAAAGGCGCGCCGCGATTTCGGCCTGCCGGGCACCGAGGATCGCGTGCAAAAGCGCGTCAGGCAGTGGGGTGTCTGGCGTGAACAAGACACCGGATTTTGAAGTTTTGAAGGGCGTGCAGTCGATCTTCGGGATGATCGTTCCGGAATGGGGGTAAAGCCCGAGGTGGTGGGTGAAGGCCGCGTAGCCCACCACCATTTTGCCCTTTGGCCCCGGCGCGCGAAAGCCCGGCATGGCATAGGAAAGGCATTCGACATGCGCGGGCAGAAAATCGTGAAGGCGGGTTCGCAGGTTCGTCAGGGCGGCGGCAAAGCGTGGCGGCTGGGCGGCGATATAGGCATCAACCGCCGCCGCACCGCTCATTCGGCCGCCTTCATCTGAAAACCCTCTTCGATCTTGTCCGAAGGGGCCACCGGGTAATCGCCCGAGAAGCAGGCATCGCAGAATTTCGGCGCGCTGGCGTCGCGGCCAGCCGCTTCGCCCGCGGCGCGGTAAAGCCCGTTCAGCGACACGAATTTCAGGCTGTCAACGCCGATCCAGTCGCGCATTTCGTCTTCGGACATGGTCGCGGCCAGAAGTTTTGCGCGTTCGGGCGTATCAACACCGTAAAAGCAGGGCCATGCTGTGGGGGGGGAGGCGATGCGAAAATGCACTTCGGCAGCCCCCGCTTCAAGGATCATGTCCTTGATCTTGCGGCTGGTTGTGCCGCGCACGACCGAGTCATCGACCAAGATCACCCGCTTGCCCTTGATAAGTGCGCGGTTCACGTTCAGCTTCCGACGCACCCCCATGTAGCGGATCCTTTCGGTCGGTTCGATGAAGGTTCGGCCCATATATTGGTTGCGGATAATCCCCATGGCATAAGGGATCCCGCTTTCCTGGCTGTAGCCGATCGCGGCCGGGGTGCCGCTGTCGGGCACCGGGCAGACAAGATCGGCGTCCACCGGGGCTTCGCGGGCCAGCTCCACGCCGATCTGGCGGCGGGTTTCATAGACCGAACGCCCGCCGATGATGCTGTCAGGACGCGAGAAATAGACCTGTTCAAAGATGCAAAAGCGGCTTGCCGCAGGCATGAAAGGACGCGAGGAATTGACCTTGCCGTCCTCGATCACCACCATTTCGCCCGGCTCGATTTCGCGGATGAACTCGGCCCCGATGATATCCAAAGCACAGGTTTCCGACGCAAGCGCCCAGGCGTTGTCGCCAAGGCGGCCCAGAACCAACGGGCGCACGCCCAAAGGATCGCGTACGCCAATCAGCTTGGTGCGGGTCATGGCCACGATGGAAAACGCGCCTTCAACCCGGCGCAGCGCATCCTTGATACGTTCGGCGATGGTTTTCTGGATCGACCGGGCCATCAGGTGAATGATGCATTCGCTGTCCGACGAGGACTGAAAGATCGAGCCGCGTTCGATCAGTTCGCGGCGCAGGGCCGCGGCATTGGTCAGGTTGCCGTTATGCGCAATCGCAGCGCCGCCCATGGAAAACTCGCCAAAGAAGGGCTGCACATCGCGGATCGCGGTCGCCCCCTTTGATCCGGCGGTCGAATAGCGCACATGGCCTATGGCCAGTGATCCGGGCAGGTCTTTCATGACCTCGGCCTTGGTGAAATTGTCGCGCACATAGCCAAAGCGCCGGGCCGAGTTAAAGCCCTGTTCGGGATCATGGGCAACGATGCCGCCTGCCTCTTGGCCGCGATGTTGCAGCGCGTGCAGGCCAAGAGCCACGAAGTTGGCCGCATCCGTGACGCCGACCACACCGAAGATGCCGCACTCTTCTTTCAGCTTGTCGCCGTCATCGAACGGTGAAAACGGGTGGGCGGGGAAGCGGCGCATTGGCTCTCCGAATCCTGAGGGGTTATTGGCCCCCGTTTAGGCCCAATGCGCCCGGCTGTCACCCCCAAAGCCGCCAAACACCGGCGTCCATTGTGACTTCAGTTCGAAGGGGCAGGTGCCGTCTCGGCCGGGGCGGCATCGGTCGGGGCCGCGCAGGCCTGTGTCAGCGTGTTATAGCGCGACAATATCCAGCCGGGGGCGTCATCGGGCACAGCTTCGTCGATATTGGACTGGAACGAGGCGAAAATCTTGGCCGAACGCGAATTGTCCACCATGGGCACGGTGTTGTCGGCCACTGCCCGGTCATAAACCAACAGCGCCACCCCCACCAGGATGATGCCGCGCAGCACGCCAAAGGCAAAGCCAAGGCCCTGATCCAGCCCACCAAGCACCGAGGCATGAATTGCCGAAGACAAAAGCGGCGTGAAAAGCGAGGCCAAAATCAGCCCGATCGCCAAGACCACCCCAAAGGCGACGATGATCGACAGTTCACAACTGTCTTTCAGAAAGTCACCGACCACCGGAATTTCCTTGACCAGGGGCTGCGCCGTTTCGGCAAAGAGAAAGGCAAGAATGGCCGCACCGACCCAACCGGCAATCGCCATCGCCTCGCGCACAAAGCCCCGTGAATAGGCAAGGATTGCCGAGAGAACGATCACCAGCGCAACGACGCCGTCAATCAGGGTAAAGCCTTCCATCCGTCACCTCTTTTCGGGGCCTCAGCCCGCGCCGAACATCTCGCCCACAAAGGCGGTCAGGTCGGGCATTTCCCGCACCGTCATACCATCTACCGCCACCCGCTTTGATCTGCTGGGGGCAATGGCCTGTGAGAAACCAAGTTTTGCCGCCTCTTTCAACCGATTTTCGGTCTGCCCCACCGGGCGCAGGGCCCCAGACAGGGAAATTTCTCCGAAAAGCACGGTTTCGGCCGGAATTGCCACGTCTTCACGGGCTGAAACCAGCGCTGCTGCCAGCGCAAGATCGGCCGCGGGTTCGGTCACACGCATGCCGCCCGCAACGTTCAAGAACACATCAAGCCCGGTAAACGGAATGCCGCAGCGCGCCTCTAGCACGGCAAGAATGGTCGACAGCCGCCCCGAATCCAGCCCCACCACCGTGCGGCGCGGGGTGCCCAAAGGTGACGGGGCGACCAGCGCCTGAATTTCGGTCAAGACCGGCCTCGTGCCCTCGATCCCGGCAAAGACCGCCGAGCCGGGGGTTGCGGTGCCACGCTCGGACAAAAACAGCGCCGAAGGGTTCAGCACCTGCTGCAACCCGTCGCCCGTCATCTCGAAGACGCCGATTTCATCCGCAGGCCCGAAGCGGTTCTTCACCGCCCGCAGGATGCGGAACTGGTGGCCGCGTTCGCCTTCGAAATACAACACCGTATCGACCATATGTTCCACCACGCGGGGGCCGGCGATCTGGCCCTCTTTGGTGACATGGCCAACAAGGATCACCGCCACGCCCCGTTTTTTGGCGAATGTGACCAATTCATGTGCTGCGGCGCGCACTTGGGAAACCGAACCGGGGGCGGCCTCGACCGTGTCCAGCCACATGGTTTGAATGCTGTCGATGATGGCAAGGCCTGGGCGTTCGCTGTCCAGCGTGGTCAGAATGTCGCGCAGATTGGTTTCCGCCCCCAGCACCACCGGCGCATCGGTCAGCCCCAGCCTTTGGGCGCGCATGCGCACCTGTGCGCTGGCCTCTTCGCCCGAGATGTAAAGGCACTTGACCCCATTGCGCGCGAATGAGGCCGCAGCCTGCAACAACAGCGTCGATTTGCCGATGCCGGGATCGCCGCCCACCAGAATGGCCGATGAATGTACCAGCCCGCCGCCCAGCACCCGGTCGAATTCCTCGATCCCCGAGGAGGCGCGTGGTGGCGGTGCCTCTTCGGTGGCCAGATCGGTCAGCACAATACTGCGCCCCTTTGCCCCCAGCGCCTTAGGCCCTGACGACAGCGGCGCCTCTTCGATGATGGAATTCCATGCCCCACAGGAATCGCAGCGCCCCGCCCATTTGCGATGCGCCGCCCCACAGGACGAACAGGTGAAAGACGGGCCGGATTTGCTCATGCCCCTTCCTGCCCGGAAAGGGGGCGCGGTTCAAGCCTCAGCCGCGCCGAGGCACAAGCGACAGCGCCATTGAGCCCAGAATGCAGCCGGTGAACAGATAAAGCCCCCAAGCGGTTTCAATCGTGACCAGCCCCGCGCCCTTGACCAGCACGATGTAGATGGCCAGCAAAAACACATCCGCCATCGCCAGCTTGCCCAAAACATGCAAAACCGGCATCACCCGCGGCGCCAAAAGCCCAAAATCCACCAGTGCCAGCCCGACAACCTTGGCGATGGGGGCGAAAACCGCAAGGAATGTCACCACCAGCGCCAGCCCCGCGTCACTGGCCCAAAGCGCCTGCAGCCCTGAAATAACTGAAATTTCCTCCATCCCGAAAATCGGCAACAGCGCGGCCCGCATCAGCGGCGCAAACCACGCGATGGGAAACAGGACCAAAAGGCAAAGGTTCAGGTATTTCATGGCCCTGAGTGGCAGGGCCCCGGCCAAGCTGTCAAGCAAAGCTGTGAGGGCGCATTATTTGCCGGGTTTGGGCAATTGCACCACATTAAGGTCGCGGTGGTCGTCCAGATCAAAGTCATAGCCAAGGGTCGGCAGGATTTCCTTCAGATCGGCCTCCAGCCGCTTGATCTGCACCTGTGCGCTGCGTTCTTCGGCTTCGACATCCTGCAGCCAGCGGCGCAGCTCGTCGCAGGTGCGGCGTGCAATCGCCAAACGGTCGGTCAGACCTTGAACCTCTTCCTGACGTTGTTTCAAGAAGTCTTTGGCACGTTTGACTTTTTCGTCGGAATAAGTGCGCGCCAGCTCACGGGTTTCAAAGCTCATTTGGGCGGCAAGCTGCAAGAGTTCCGGTTCCAGATCGCGCAGATCGGGGTGTTTGCGCAAATGGTCCAGCCGGTCGCGCATCGCGTCAAATTCGGATGAAAGCGCGAAAACGTTCTTGCGGTCGGCGGCATGGGCATAGGCATAGGCCCGCGCCACATCTTCCATCCCCATGGCAAAGCTGCGGTGGCTGCGCTCCAGCCGGGCGATGCGCAGATTGCCGGGCAGATAGATCAGCAGCAGGGCAAACAGGCCCGTCAGCCCCAGTTGCAGCCACATCCCCGCCTGAGGCACCGCCTGGCCGCCAAAGAAAAGCGCGATCTGGGGCCATGGAATCAGCCCAAAGGCCGCCATCAAGCTGACCGCAAACAGCCCCGCCGCACAAAGCCCAACCACAACGATCGCAACAGCATTCAGCGTGCCTTGCGCAGCACGCAGGCGATCCGCAAACCCAGACAACATACCCAAACACCCCCAAAAGCAGCCGGGCAAGAATTGCAAAATACGCAAGAATTGCAACGAATTTTGGGCATCATCTTGATAAATGAAGAAAATTCGCGGTGGATAAGCGCGGCTGTTTCCAGATTGGAAACAGAATTACAACCTATGGGTGCAGTGCGCTGCCCAATCGCGGGAACCAGGCCTAGCGCACTGCCGCAATTGGCCCGGTCGCGCGGCCATGGATGAACTGTTGGACATAAGGGTCTGATGTTACGTCCATTTCCTTGACTGGGCCCGTCCAGCGGATCACCCCGCCATGCAGCATGGCCACCCTGTCCGCAATGGCGCGGACCGAGGTCATGTCATGGGTGATGGTGATGGCGGTCGCGCCCATTTCGCTGACGATCTCGCGGATCAGATCGTTGATGACCCCGGCCATGATCGGGTCAAGCCCGGTGGTGGGTTCGTCAAAAAAGATGATCTCTGGCTCGGCGGCGATCGCGCGGGCAAGGCCCACGCGCTTTTGCATGCCGCCTGACAATTCCGCGGGGAAAAGATCCGCCGTTTCAGGCACCAAACCAACGCGGCGCAGTTTTTCAATGGCAATGGCCCGCGCCTCGGCCTTGGGCCGCTTCAACGGGCCGCGCAACAGGCGGAAGGCAACGTTTTCCCATACTTTCAGGCTGTCAAACAGCGCGCCACCCTGAAACAGCATGCCAAACCGGGCCAGAAACGCCTCGCGCTCGGCCTTGGCGACGTCTTGGCCGTCCAGGGTAATCAGCCCCTGATCCGGGCGCACAAGCCCCAGAACGCATTTCAAAAGCACCGACTTGCCGGTGCCAGACCCGCCGATGACCACCATCGACTGGCCCTTCGGCACGATCAGGTTGACTCCGCGCAAGACGTGGTTTGACCCGAAAGACTTGGTAACGTTGGCCAGTTCTATCATGATCCGAACATCACCGAGGTTAGCAGGAAATTCGCTGCAAGGATCAGCACCGATGCGGCAGCCACGGCGGTTTTGGTCGCCCCGCCAACCCCCATCGCCCCCCGGCCCGAGGCCATGCCGTGATAACAGCCAATCAGCGTGGCAATGAAGCCAAAGACCGCGCCCTTGACCAACGACGACACCACATCCGCGCCTTCCAGAAAATCCAGCGTGTTCTGGATATAGGTGGCCTTGTTGAACCCAAGCTGGCCCGTTGCCACCAAAAAACCGCCCATGATGCCGATGATATCGCCCACCGCGACCAGCAAAGGCACGGTCAGCGTTCCGGCAAGAACACGGGGAAGGGTAAGGTATTTCAAAGGGTTGGTTGACAAAGTTACCAGCGCGTCGATCTGTTCTGTCACTTTCATCGTGGCAATTTCGGCCGCGATGGAGGAGGTGACGCGCGCCGCGATCATCAGCCCCACCAGAACCGGGCCCAATTCGCGCACCATGCCGATGGCCACGATCTGCGGCACCACCGCCTCGGCGCTGAAACGCTGGCCCCCGGCATAGATCTGCAGCGCCAGTGCGCCGCCGGTGAAGATTGCGGTCAGCCCGACCACAGGCAGCGACAGCCAACCGACATGCAAGAGCGATGACAGGAACTCACGGGTGTAAAATGGCTTGCTGAACAGGGCGCCAAAGGTTTGCCCGGCATAGATCGCCACCCGGCCAAGTGCGGCAAGGGCGGCCAGCACCGGGCGGCCAAGCGCGGCCAAAGGGCTGGCAAGGGTCATGCGCGCCCCACGACATAGCGCCGCGAATAGCGCGCGCCGAGATGGGTCAGGATTTCATAGCCAATCGTGCCGGCAACATCTGCCAGATCATCGGGCGATTGGTCGGGGCAAAGAATGTCAAGATAGCGGGGGATTTCTTCAAGATGGGTGATGTCGACCGTTATCAGATCCATCGATATCCGCCCGACGATCGGGCAGGGCGTGGTGCCATCCCACAGCATGGCATTCGCCAGGCTGCGCATCAGCCCATCGGCATAGCCGGCGGCCAGCGTGGCGATGACCGAGGGCCTTTCCGCCACCCAGGCGCAGGAATAGCCTACCGGCTCTCCGGCGGCGATTTCGCGGGTCTGGATGATGGGCAAAGACAGGGCAACAACCGGCAAGGCCGCCTCATAGGGCCGCCCGCCGTAAAGCCCGATGCCCGGGCGCGTCAGGTCAAAATGAAAGCGCGGGCCCATCAGAATGCCGCCCGTGGCCGCAAGCGAACGCGGCACGCTGCTGCCATCGGTCATGGCATGAAAGCGGCGCAACTGGATTTCGTTCAGCGGGTGGTCCGGCTCGTCCGCGCAGGCCAGATGCGACATCAAAAGCTCTGGCCCCGCCTCCAGCACATAGGGGGCGACGGCCTCCCATTCCAGCTCGTCCATGCCAAGCCGGTTCATCCCGGTGTTCAGCTGCACGCCAAAGCCATGGCCCGGCAGCGCCTCCAGATGGCGGGTGACCTGTTCAAGGCTGTT
>JAIOXV010000032.1 GCA_021741465.1 Paracoccaceae bacterium | reverse complement strand
ACTTCTTGCGCAATGTCTTTCCGGTGCTGTCGCCGCTTGCGATTGACCCGGCGCATCCTTTTCCCTTCATTCCCAACACCGGCTTTTCGCTGGCGCTGGAATTGGAACGTGTCAGCGATCACCGCACGCTGAAAGCGCTGTTGCCGATCCCGCAGCAAATTGCGCGCTTTGTTCCCTTGCCGGGCAAAGAGGGCGAACACCGCTTCCTGCCCTTGGAAGAGCTGCTGCTGTTACACCTCGACATGCTGTTTCCCGGCTATACCGACCGGGGCCATTGCCTGTTCCGCGTGCTGCGCGACAGCGATCTTGAAGTGGAAGACGAGGCGGAAGATCTGGTGCGTGAGTTTGAAACCGCGCTGAAACGCCGCCGCCGGGGCGAGGTCATTCGCCTGAAGCTTTCGGCAGGTGCGCCTGACGATCTGCGCACGCTTATCATGGAAGAACTGGCGGTAAAGGATGACGAGGCCGTCGAAGTGCGGGGCCTTTTGGGCATTGCCGATCTAAAAGAGCTGGTGCTGTCTGCCCGCCCCGATCTTTTGTGGCCGCCCTTCGTGCCGCGGGTGCCAGAACGCGTGCAAGACAACGAAGGCGATATGTTCGCCGCGATCAAGCAGAAGGATATTCTGCTGCACCACCCCTATGAAACCTTCGATCTGGTGATCCGCTTTCTTGAACAGGCCGCGCGCGATCCGAACGTGCTTGCCATCAAGCAAACGCTGTATCGCACCAGTTGGGACAGCCCGATTGTCGGCGCGCTGTGCGAAGCGGCCGAGGCGGGGAAATCTGTAACCGCCCTTGTCGAATTGAAAGCCCGCTTTGACGAAGCCGCCAACATCCGCCAGTCGCGCCGCCTTGAACGGGCGGGGGCGCATGTGGTTTATGGCTTCATCAACTACAAGACACATGCCAAAATCTCGACCGTGGTGCGGCGTGAAGGCGACCAGCTTGTCACCTATACCCATTACGGCACCGGCAATTACCACCCCATCACCGCACGGATTTACACTGACCTGTCTTTCTTCACTTGCGATGCGGCGCTGGGGCGCGATGCGACCAAGGTGTTCAACTATCTTTCCGGCTATGTGCAGCCGCAGGGCCTTGAAAACCTTGCGATTTCCCCGATCAGCCTGAAAGCCCGCCTTTTGGAAATGATCGCTGCCGAAGCGGATCATGCCCGCGCGGGCCGCCCTGCCGAAATCTGGTGCAAGCTGAACAGCCTGATCGAACCCGAAGTCATCGACGCGCTTTATGCGGCCTCTTCGGCGGGGGTGAAGATCTCGCTTGTGGTGCGGGGCATCTGTGGCCTGCGCCCCGGGGTTAAGGGGTTGTCTGAAAACATCCGCGTCAAATCCATTGTGGGGCGGTTCTTGGAACATTCGCGCATCGTTTGTTTCGGCAATGGCGGCGGGCTTCCGGGCAAGACTGCGCGGGTGTTCATCTCATCGGCCGACTGGATGGGCCGCAACCTGACACGGCGCGTGGAAACGCTGGTCGAGATCAAGAATGATACGGTGAAGGCCCAGATCGTTGGCCAGATCATGGCCGCCAATCTTGCCGATGAGGCGCAAAGCTGGCTTTTGGGCCCGGATGGCCGCTATGCCCGCGATCTGGCCCCGATTGATGGCAGCGCCTTCAACTGCCACCACTTCTTCATGGACAACCCTTCGCTTTCCGGCCGTGGCACGGCAGGGGCGAAGGATGTTCCGAAACTTGCCTGAAAGGGGTCCGATGACCGACGCCACGCAGACCACAGACACCGACGAAGACCACGGCCCCTTTGGCCGCCCGCTGTTTGATGACCCTTCGGCGCGCGCCTTGTCGCGCGTGGGGGTGGTGGATGTGGGGTCAAACTCGGTCCGGATGGTGGTGTTTGACGGCGCGGCGCGCTCTCCGGCCTATTTCTATAACGAAAAGATCATGTGCGGTCTGGGCAAAGGGCTGGCCGAAACCGGGCATCTATCGCCCGAAGGTCGCAGACGCGCGCTTTTGGCGCTGAAGCGGTTTTCGATTTTGGCCAAGGGGATGGGCATTGCCACGCTGACCGTGGTTGCCACCGCCGCCACCCGCGAGGCCTCTGACGGGCCAGAGTTTCAGCTGCAGGTCCTGCGCGAAACCGGGTTGAAGATGTGGGTGATTGACGGGGGCGAAGAGGCCCGTCTTTCCGCCCAAGGCGTGCTTTTGGGCTGGCCGGATGCGATGGGCATCGTCTGTGATATCGGCGGCAACTCGATGGAGTTGGCGCGGATCGGGGATGGCAAGGTTGGCAAGCGGGTGTCCACGCCGCTTGGCCCTTTCCGGTTGCAACAGGTGGCCGACAGCGCCAAAAAGCGCGCGACCCACATCGACCGCATTTTGAAAGATGCCCAGTCCCAGATGAATTCCGAGGGCGAACGCATCTATCTGGTGGGCGGGTCCTGGCGCGTGATCGCGCGTCTGGATATGGAGCGGCGGAACTATCCGCTGACGGTGCTGCACGAATATCGCATGACCCCAAAAGGGCTTTTGGACACCATCGACTGGATCGAAAGCTCTGATCTGGCGATACTGCGCGCCCGCACCGGCACCAGCACCGAGCGGATGGAACTTGTGCCCTTGGCCTGCGAGGTGCTGCGCGAGCTTATCAAGTTGCTGAAACCGTCGGAAATTGACGTCTCGGCCTATGGTATCCGCGAGGGGCTGCTTTATGAACAGATGCCCGAAAAGCTGCGCCGCCGCGATCCGCTGATCGAAGCGGCGCGGATGGCCGAACAGACCCAGGCGCGGATGCCGGGCTTTGGCAAAAAGCTGTTCACCTTTCTTGAACCGCTGTTCAAAGGCGCCAACGACGAGCGTCTTCGCCTGATAAAGGCTGCCTGTCTGTTGCATGACACGACGTGGCGCGCCCACCCCGATTTCCGCGCCGAGGCCTGTTTTGACAATGCCACCCGCGCCAATCTGGGCGGGCTTGACCATCCGGGCCGGGTGTTTCTGGGGCTGGCGCTTTTGCACCGTTACAAAAACAGCCGCGCTGGCAGCCGGCTGGAGCCGATGTTCCGCCTTTTGACCGATGACGAGATCCTTGATGCCGAAATTCTGGGCAAGGCCATGCGTTTTGGCGCAATGTTTTCCATGGGCGATCCGGCCGTGGCCGGGTCGTTGGACTGGCAGCCACGCAAGAAGCTCTTGCAACTTGCCCTGACCGAAACCGGTCGCGGGCTGTTTGGTGAGGTGGCGCAAGCGCGCTTCACCTCTTTGGCGCAGGCGATGAAAGCCGGCACGAAACTGGTTGATGCCTGATGCTGGAGTTTGACCATATTGCCATATCGGCCACGCGCCTGGCTGAGGGCGTTGAAGCGGTCGAGGCCGCTTTGGGCGTGGCGCTTGCCGGGGGCGGGGCGCATCCCCATATGGCCACGCACAACCGGCTTTTGGGGCTTGGCGATCTTTATCTTGAAGTCATCGCCTCTGACCCCGATGCAGCCCGGCCCAATTGGCCCAGATGGTTCGATTTAGATAACTTTTCGGGGAAAACCCGGCTTACAAACTGGGTTGCACGTTCGAAAAACATATCGACCGATCTGCAGACCTGTCCAGAAGGGACCGGCGTTCCGGTGGCTCTGCAGCGGGGTGATTACCGCTGGCAGATGGCAGTGCCCGCAAATGGCAAGCTGCCCTTTGATGGCTGCTTTCCGGCACTGATCCAATGGCAAGGCCAGCTTCATCCGGCCCGTGCCCTGCCCGAAACCGGGGTGCGCCTGACGCGGCTTGAACTTGCCCACCCGCAAGCCGAGGCGCTGCAGGCCGCCCTCACCCCGCTTTTCGCCGATCCGCGCGTGGTCATTGTACAGGGCCAAGTGAAGGCGATGCGCGCCAGTTTCACCACCCCCCACGGGGCGCGGGTTCTGGAATGATCCGCCCCGCCCGGCCCGAGGATGCGACAGCGATTGCCGCCATCTGGAACGCGGTGATCCGCGATACCACCGCGACATTCACCACCGCCGAAAAAGACCCCGCAGCACTGGCCGCGCAGATTGCCGCGGGCACGCCGTGGTGGGTGGCTTGTGTGAATGACGAAGTGCAAGGCCATGCAACTTATGGACAATTTCGGACCAGCCCCGGCTATGCGCGCAGCATGGAGCACTCAGTACATCTGTACAACTCGGCCAAGGGGCAAGGTTTGGGCCGGGCTTTGATGGCGGCGCTCGAAGCGCAGGCGCGGGCCGAAGGCGTGCATATCATGGTCGCGGGAATTTCGTCGGATAACGCCGAAGGCCAGGCTTTTCATGCCCGGATCGGCTATACCGAATGCGGGCGGGTGGCGCAGGCGGGCTATAAATGGGGGCGCAATCTGGATCTTGTGCTCATGCAGAAAATCCTGACCTGACAAGCGCCCGCGTCCCGGCTAGATTGCCCCCATGTCAATCTGGACCCGCATCAGCGCCGCACTGTCTGCCCTTGCCAAAGGCGAGGAACTTTCCGTTGTCTTCGACCATCTCAGAGCCGCCCCAACCCCGGAAAGATCGGTCGGGTTCACCATTGCGGTGATCGCGCTGGGGGCCAAGCTGGCCAAGGCCGATGGGCAGGTGACCCGGGATGAAGTCTCGGCCTTTCGCCGCGTCTTCACCCTGCCCCCGGGCGAGGAAAAGAACGCCGCGCGCATCTTCAATCTTGCCCGGCAGGATGTCGCGGGCTTTGATGCCTATGCCCGCAAGATCGCGGCCATGTTCAACGCCAACGCCCACCCCGACAACCGCGCGCTGTTCATCGACCTGATCGAGGGGCTGTTTCACATCGCACTGGCCGATGACATCCTGCACGAAGATGAGGACACCTTCCTTGCCCATACCGCCGAAATCTTCGGCCTAGATGACCGTTGCTACCGCACCATTCGCGCCCGTCTGGTCGAGGGTGCAGAGCGCGACCCCTATGATCTTCTGGGTGTGGCCCATGGTGCCGGGATCGAAGAAATCCGTGCGGCCTGGAAACAGGCCGTGCGCGACAATCACCCCGATGTGATGATCGCCCGCGGCGTGCCGCCAGAGGCGGTGGTGCTGGCCGAACGCCGGCTGATTGCCATCAACGCCGCATGGGAAGATCTGCGCGAAAGGCTGGTGGCATGACGGCGCGCCCGCTGCGGCTGGCATGCTATAATATCGAATGGTTCAACGCGCTGTTTGATGACCGCGGCAGACCCTTGGAAGATGCCGAGCTTTCGGCCCGCTACCAGACCAGCCGCCGCGACCAGCTTGGCGCGATTGCCATCGTGCTGAGCGCGCTTGAGGCTGACGGCATCCTGATCGTTGAAGCCCCCGATCAGGGATCGAAACGCTCTACCGTGCGGGCGTTGGAGACCTTTGCCCGGCATTTTCGGCTGCGCGCGCGCAAGGCGGTGCATGGCTTTACCTCCGAAACCGAACAGGAAATCGCCTTTCTCTACGACCCCGATCGCATCACCGCCACCCATGCACCTTTGGGCGACCCGGCCCCCGCCCATGGGGCCGAGGGTGCGCCGCGCTTTGACACCAGCCTGCGCGCGGACCTTGATCTGGATGGGCTGGCCGAACAGATCCGCTTTTCCAAGCCGCCGCTTGAACTTGCGCTGCATGTCGACAACCGGATTTTGCGGCTTATCGGCGTGCATGCCAAATCCAAGGCCCCGCATGGCCAGATGTCAAAGGCCCAATTCACCCGCATTTCCATCGAAAACCGCCGCAAGCAGCTGGCCGAATGCCAATGGCTGCGCCGCCGGATCGAAACCCAACTGAGTGCGGGCGACAGCCTGATCGTGCTGGGCGATTTCAATGATGGTCCGGGGCTGGACGAATATGAAAAGCTGTTTGGCCATTCCGGCATCGAAATCGCCCTGGGTCTGGCCGATGCGCCGGAAATGCGGCTTTTCGATCCGCATGCCTGCATGGCCCTGGCACAGCGCACCGGGATTTCGCCCACGACCGCCCGCTTTTGGCTGTCGCCGCAAAAACGCTATTTCGAAGCCCTGTTGGATTTTATCATGGTGTCGCCTGATCTCGCGGCCCGCGCACCCGATTGGCGGATCTGGCATCCGTTCAACGACCCTGCCGTTATGGCCGTGCCTGAACTGCGCGATGCACTTTTGACAGCATCGGATCATTTTCCGATAACAATCGACCTGCGGTTTGATTGAAATCACGTGAACGCGCCCCCATATCCCAGCGATGAAGCAGGTTTTTTTGGCGCTTGCGCTTTTCCTTTGCGGGCCGGTGACGGCCCAGACCACTGCTGACCCTTCGGTGCCGGCCGAAGAGGTTGGCAAGGGTTTCAGCTTGATGGAAGAGGGCGCCAAGCTGCTTTCCAAGGGGCTGATGTCCGAGATGGAGCCCGCGCTTGACGAGATGGGCCAAGCCCTGTGCGGGCTGGAACCGGCGCTGAAAGACCTGCAGCCGAAGATGCTGGAACTCTTGGCCATTGTCGATGATCTGACCAATTATCAGCCGCCCGAGCGGCTGGAAAACGGCGATATCCTGATCCGCCGCAAACCCGGCGCCCCCGCCGCCCCGCCTCTGCCCAAATCCGCGCCTGAAAACGCACCTGCACCTGGGCCCGAACCCATCCCTCAAACCGATCTCTGACCCCTTACAGGAGCCAGCCTTGTCTTATGACCCCCAAACCACCGGGTTTTTTACCCGCCTGATCCGCCACGAAGCTTTTGCAGGTGTTTTGATGATGTTGGCCGCGGCGGCGGCGCTTATCCTTGCCAATTCCGGCCTGTCAGACAGCTATCACGGCGTCTTGGGCACAAAATTCACCGTCACCTTTGGCGATACCGGCCTGTCGAAGCCCTTGCTGTTGTGGATCAATGACGGGCTGATGGCGATCTTCTTCTTCCTGATCGGGTTGGAGTTGAAGCGCGAGATGCTGGAAGGCCGCCTGAAAAACCCGCGCGATGTGCTTTTGCCCGGTGTGGCGGCAATTGGCGGCATGCTGGCGCCGATGGCGGTGTTTCTGGCGCTGACCCGATCAAACCCTGAACTGGCGCATGGCTGGGCCATTCCGGCGGCAACCGATATTGCCTTTGCGGTTGGGGTCCTGGCGCTTTTGGGCCGCCGCGTGCCGCCTGCCTTGAAGATTTTCCTGCTGACGCTGGCCATTCTTGATGACATGGGCGCGATCCTTATCATCGCGCTGTTCTATGGATCGGGGATCGACACCGGCTATCTGGCCATGGCGGCTGTGCCGCTGGCGGGACTGGTCGCGCTGAACCTGCGTGGTGCCCACAGGATTGCGCCCTTTATCCTGCTGGGGGCGATCATGTGGTTCTTCGTGCTGAAATCCGGCATTCATCCGACGATTGCCGGGGTTCTGACCGCGTTTTGTATTCCGCTGAAGGACAGGTTCGGCAAATCGCCCCTGCATTCGCTGGAACATTCGCTGCACCCTTACGTCAACTTCATGATCGCACCGATCTTTGCCTTGGCCAATGCCGGGGTTGACCTGTCTGGGCTGGCCTTGGCTGATGTTGTGGCCCCCCTGCCCTTGGGCATTGCGGCGGGCCTGTTCATCGGCAAGCAGATCGGCGTCTTTGGTGCGACCTATGCGGTGGTGAAGCTTGGCCTTTCAAAGCTGCCCCATGGGGTGAACTGGATGATGGTCTGGGGCCTGTCGATGCTGGCGGGCATCGGCTTTACCATGTCCTTGTTCATCGGATCGCTCAGCTATGAGGGCGATCAGATGATGAACATGGTGCGGCTGGGGGTGCTTTTGGGGTCGGCCGTGGCAGCAGTGGCGGGCTATACCGTGCTGCGGCTGGCGGCCCGGCCGGGGCGGTAACCCCCGGCCAGCGCCTGCAAGAAAAAGGTAAGGGCGGTCTGCGCCCTTACCCGCGCGCGGCCCGGATCAGGCCAAGGATGTTCTTGGCGGCATCGGGAATATTCGTGCCAGGCCCGAAGATGGCCTTTACGCCCGCGTTCATCAGGAAATCATAGTCCTGTTGCGGAATGACACCGCCACAGATCACCAGAATATCCCCTGCCCCGCGCGCGGCCAGCGCGTCGATCAGCTTGGGCGCAAGGGTCTTGTGACCGGCCGCCTGGCTGGAAATGCCGATGACATGCACATCGTTGTCGATGGCGTCCTGCGCGGCCTCTTCCGGGGTTTGGAACAGCGGACCCACATCGACATCAAAGCCGATATCGGCAAAGGCGGTGGCGATCACCTTGGCGCCGCGGTCATGGCCATCCTGGCCCATTTTCACCACCAGCATGCGCGGGCGGCGGCCCTCTTCTTCGGCAAAAGCCTCGACATCCTTCTGGATGGCTTCAAAGCCCGCATCGCCTTCATAGGCCGCGCCATAGATGCCGGCCAAAGTTTTCACCTCCGCACGGTGGCGGCCAAAGACCTTTTCCATGGCGTCCGAAATCTCTCCAACGCTGGCCCGCGCACGGGCGGCTTCAATCGCGGCTTCCAGAAGGTTGCCCCCGTCGGCGGCGCGGCGGGTCAGTTCGGCCAAGGCGGCCTCGGTGCGGGCCTCGTTGCGGGCGGCGCGGGTGGTTTTCAACCGCGCGACCTGGGCTTCGCGCACGGCGACGTTGTCGATATCAAGAATGTCGATCGGGTCTTGTTTGGCCAGTTTGTATTTGTTGACCCCAACGATGACCTCGTCCCCGCGGTCAATCGCCGCCTGACGGCGCGCGGCGGATTCTTCGATGCGCAGCTTGGGCATCCCCGACGCCACGGCCTTGGTCATGCCGCCAAGCGCCTCGACCTCTTCGATCAGAGCCCAGGCTTTTTCAGCCAAATCATGGGTCAGGCTTTCGACGTAATAGCTGCCGGCAAGCGGGTCCACGACATGGGTGATGCCGGTTTCTTCCTGCAAGATCAGCTGGGTATTGCGGGCAATCCGGGCCGAAAACTCGGTCGGCAGTGCAATCGCCTCGTCCAAGGCATTGGTGTGCAAGGATTGCGTTCCCCCCAGCGCCGCCGCCATCGCCTCATAGGCGGTGCGGATGACGTTGTTGTAGGGGTCTTGTTCCTGCAAAGACACGCCCGAGGTCTGGCAATGGGTGCGCAGCATCAGGCTGCCGGTGTTCTTCGGTTCAAATTCCGACATGATGCGGTGCCACAACAGGCGCGCAGCGCGCAGCTTGGCCGCTTCCATGAAGAAGTTCATCCCAATGGCGAAAAAGAACGACAGCCGTCCGGCGAAATCATCGACATTCATGCCGCGTTCGATGGCGGCGCGGACATATTCGCGCCCGTCAGCAAGCGTAAAGGCAAGTTCCTGCACAAGGTTCGCGCCGGCCTCTTGCATGTGATAGCCCGAAATCGAGATCGAGTTGAATTTGGGCATCTCGGCGCTGGTATATTCGATGATATCGGCAATGATCCGCATCGAAGGTTCCGGCGGATAGATATAGGTGTTGCGGACCATGAATTCCTTCAGAATATCGTTCTGAATGGTGCCCGAAAGCGCGCCGCGCGGCACGCCCTGCTCTTCGCCGGTGACGATGAAATTGGCCAGGATCGGGATGACCGCACCGTTCATCGTCATGGAAACAGAGACTTTTTCCAAAGGGATGCCGTCGAAGAGGATCTTCATGTCTTCAACGCTGTCAATCGCCACACCGGCCTTGCCGACATCGCCCACCACGCGGGGGTGGTCGCTGTCATAGCCGCGGTGGGTGGCCAGATCGAAGGCCACGGAAACCCCCTGCTGCCCCGCCGCCAGCGCCTTGCGGTAAAAGGCGTTGCTTTCTTCCGCGGTGGAAAACCCGGCATATTGCCGAATGGTCCAGGGCCGACCGGCATACATCGTGGCGCGCACGCCGCGGGTGAAGGGGGCGACGCCGGGCATCTCGCCCATCTGCGGCAGGCCCGCGACATCTTCGGCCGTGTAAAGCGGCTTGACGGTGATGCCTTCCAAGGTGTGCCAGTCCAAAGCCGCAAGCGGCTTGTCGCGAAGTTCCTTGGCGGCGGTTTTTTCCCAATCGGCGCGGGTGGGCATAGGCTGGTCCTAACGTGGTTCTGGCGGGGGGTTTTCCGGGGGAGTGCCCCGGAATATCCGCAGGAAATTTCGGCGAAACGGATGCGATCAGAGCTTATTCAAACTCGACGATCACATCATCGACTTTCAGGCTGGCACCGGCACTGGCACGAACGGCTTTGACGACGCCCTTCCTTTCGGCCTTGAGGATGTTTTCCATCTTCATCGCCTCGACCGTGGCCAGCGCCTGTCCTTCCTGCACCTCATCGCCCGCCTCGACCATGATCTTGGTCACAAGGCCGGGCATCGGGCAAAGCAGGAATTTCGACGTGTCAGGCGGCAGTTTTTCCAGCATCAGCTTGGCCAGTTCTGCCTGACGCGGCGTGCGCACATGCACCTTCAGATCTGCACCGCGCAAGCGCAGCCGGAACCCGCCAGAGATTTTGCCAACCTTCATCACCAAAGGTTTGCCATCGACCAAAAGCCGCGCCAAAGGTTGGCCGGGCGTCCAGTCCGAGGTCACGCGATGGCTGGTACCATCGGCAAAGCTGACGGTGGAACCTTCGGGGTCTGCAGCAACTTTCACAGCATGTTCAACGCCTTGCAGCGTGACAACCCAATCGTCGCCGACGCGGCGTTCATGGTTGTCCATGGTGCCGGTGATGCGGGTGCGGCGAATTTCGGCCACGCGGTTCATCGCCGCGGCAGAGGCCGCAACGCGGGCAATCAGGCCGGCATCCAAGGTGGCCCCCTGAAAGCCCTCGGGGTATTCTTCGGCGATGAAGGCGGTGGTGATATTGCCAGAGGCAAAGCGCGGATGGTCCATCACGGCCGAACAGAAGGGCAGATTGTGACCGATGCCTTCCACTTCGAACGTATCAAGCGCCAGACGCATTTCTTCAATCGCATCGGCGCGGGTCGGGCCCCAGGTGCAGAGCTTGGCGATCATCGGGTCATAATACATCGAAATCTCGCCGCCCTCGTAAACGCCGGTATCGTTGCGCACGATGCCGCCGCCAAGGGTGGGGCCTTCGACCGGCGGGCGATAGCGGGTCAGACGCCCGATCGAGGGCAGGAAGTTGCGATAGGGATCTTCGGCGTAAAGCCGGCTTTCCATGGCCCAGCCGTTGATCTTCAGATCCTCCTGCTTGAAGGGCAAAGGCTCGCCATTCGCCACGCGGATCATCTGTTCCACAAGATCGACACCAGTGATAAGTTCGGTCACCGGATGTTCCACCTGCAACCGGGTGTTCATTTCCAGGAAATAGAAGTTGCGGTTGCCGTCGACGATGAATTCCACTGTGCCCGCGCTGGTATAGCCCACCGCACGCGCCAAGGCACAAGCCTGTTCGCCCATGGCCTTGCGCGTGGCGGCATCGAGGAAGGGCGAAGGTGCCTCTTCAAGGACTTTTTGATTGCGGCGCTGAATGGAGCATTCGCGTTCATGCAGGTAAACGCAATTGCCGTGCTTGTCGGCCAGCACCTGAATTTCGATGTGGCGGGGCTGGGTCACGAATTTCTCGATGAAGATACGGTCATCGCCAAAGCTGGCGGCCGCCTCGTTCTTGGACGACTGGAAGCCTTCGCGCGCCTCTTGGTCGTTCCAGGCGATGCGCATGCCCTTGCCGCCACCGCCCGCGCTGGCCTTGATCATAACAGGATAGCCGATCTGGCCCGAGATTTTCACCGCCTCATCCGCATCGGCAATCAGGCCCATATAGCCCGGAACCGTCGAAACCCCGGCCTCTTGAGCGATCTTCTTCGAGGTAATCTTGTCCCCCATCGCCTCAATCGCGGGGCTCGGCGGGCCGACGAAAACCACGCCTTCCTTTTCCAAAGCGGCGGCGGAGTTCATGTTTTCCGACAAGAACCCATAGCCCCGATGCACAGCCTGCGCGCCGGTCTGGCGCACGGCCTGCATGATCTTGTCGATGACGATATAGGACTGCGCGGCCGGGGGCGGTCCGATATGCACCGCCTCGTCCGCCATTTTTACATGCAGCGCGTTGCGGTCGGCATCGGAATAGACCGCCACCGTCTTGATCCCCATCAGCTTGGCCGTCTTGATGACACGGCAGGCAATTTCGCCCCGGTTGGCGATCAGGATTTTCTGGAACATCGGTCGTCTCCCTCAGGTCAGCGCCGCCTGCGTGGGGCGGAAATGAAAAAGCCACCCAAAGGGATGATCCCCTTGGGTGGCCGGTGTGGTGGAAAGCCCTGCCGCCGCAGCGGTCAGGCCAAAGGTATCAGCACCCGAGCGTGCCCGGGATGGTGCAAGACGCAGCACCGGCAAGCCCGCCGATGACAGCGCCGTTGACAAGGTTGCCATCGGTTGCGTCGGCAACCACGGCCCCGGCAAGTGCGCCTGCAAGCCCGCGCGTGCCGGGGTCTTGCATGCAGCCGGCCAGCGGCGTTGCAATGATGAGAAGAGCGATAATTTTCCGCATGATAATGTGCCTCGGATGTTTGTTGTTATGCCAGCCGAGTTTATCCGTGCAACCGCAGAAGCAAAAGTCGAAATCGCCGCCAGGGGGGCCACATGCCCTGCCCGTTCGGCAAGAAATTGCCCATCAGACCCTTGCAGGGAAGGGCCGGAAAAAAGCGGCCCAACCCCATAGGGGCTGGGCCAGATTATAGGGAAAGGGCAACAGTTGGGGGCAGAGCCGGGCGTGCCAGCGCTGCCGATGCCTTCATACTGCAAACAGAAACGAGTCGGCGCAAAGCCTGTTTTCACCCAAGCACCGGCTTGGGCGAAAAGCTGCCAAAGGAACAAAGGCTTGCGCGGATTCATGCTTATTCGTCCTCGTCCTCGTCATCCCAGACGAAGGGGGCGGCCTCGGGGGCGAAAACCTCGGGGAAGGCGGCTTCGGCACGCTTGAGATCGATCTTGAGCAGCGCGTCATAAGAGGCCGGGTCGAAGGGGTCTTCGGCGGGCACCACCTCGCGGCCGAAAAGCCATGACAGGCGGCCGGCATCAAGATTGCCACGCTCGAACACCTCTTCTCCGAAGTAGTTCCACAAGGCGGCCATGAAGGCGCTGTCGGCCTGACGATCCGGGCCCTTGCGGTCTTTGAACCGTTCGCGCCGAATGATCTTGGTCGCGCCTTCCTTGACGTTGGCGCGGCGGATGGTGAATTGGAAATCTGTTCCGGTCAAACGACCGGGAAAGCCGCGATGCTTCAGCATGGGCCCGCCTTTCGTGTAAAGGGGCGCAGCGGAAGCGGCGGACAGTAGGCCAAAGCAGCCCGATGTGCCCAATGTTCTGGGATGCAGCGATCTGTCCGGATGGCGGACAGAATAAGGGCTGGCCGGGCGCCAAATGCCCCCTTGGCCCGCCCTAAGGTCTTATTTGTATTTGCCGGTGTAGGTCGGCTCAACCGTGACGGTGGGCTCGTCCACATAGACAACTTCTTCATGAGAGCCGCCGCAGGCTGCAACGAATGCAACCATGCAGAGCGATAGAATGATCTTGGTGCTCGACATACTCGTCTCCTATGTTCTTGGAGGATCGGGAAACATTCCGACCCCCTTCTAGAGGTACAGGCCGCTTGGGTTCGGCCTGCATGAACAATAGCTGACAAAGTGCCGAATTGACACGAAAATTCAGATAATGCCTCTGTCTGTGGCAGGGCGGCATCAAAGCGGCCAGCGATGGGCACATAGGCCACAAGATGTAGCGGAGACATTAAAACATCTCCCAGATGCAGGCACCGTTTTCGATGCGATAGGCCTCGAAAAACTGGGTTGCGTCGGGGTCGGACTCGCCAAAAGGCACAACACGATCTTCCAGGGAAACGATGATCTGGCTGGGCAAAGGCCCGAAATCCGTCACCCGTTCCAGCGCATAGTTCTGGCAAAGCCAAGCAATGTCATCGGCCGCCGCCGGAAAATCAACCGACCCGGTTTCGGGATTGATCTCGGGCGCCAGAAAGCGAAACCGCGTGACCAAACCCGTGGGGCCCGGGGCGTTCCAGATGGTTTCCGCCAGCGTCACCACCTGACCCGATGGCAGAGCAACAGCAGCATCATCGCCCGGCACGGATTGCCCGCCGCCGGCCTGTGCCTGCCACATCTGCCCCTGATCCCCCATCGCACCCTGACCTTACAGCGGAATGTTGTCGTGTTTTTTCCACGGGTTGGTCAGCTTTTTACCCCGAAGCGAGGCAAAGGCGCGGGCCACACGGCGGCGGGTGGAATGGGGCATGATGACCTCGTCGATAAAGCCCTTTTCGGCCGCCACGAAGGGGTTGGCGAAACGGTCTTCATATTCTTTGGTCAGGCGTGCAATCTCATCAGGCGATTTGCCGCGATGGATGATCTCGGTCGCGCCCTTGGCCCCCATCACCGCGATTTCGGCCGTGGGCCAAGCATAGTTGAAATCGCCGCGCAGGTGCTTGGAGGCCATCACGTCATAGGCCCCCCCATAGGCTTTGCGGGTGATGACGGTGACTTTCGGCACCGTCGCCTCGCCGTAGGCGAACAGCAGTTTCGCGCCATGCTTGATGACCCCACCATATTCCTGCGCCGTGCCGGGCAAGAAGCCGGGAACATCGACCAGCGTCAGGATCGGAATTTCAAAGGCATCACAAAAGCGCACAAAGCGCGCGGCCTTGCGGCTGGCGTCGATATCCAGACAGCCCGCGAGCACCATCGGCTGGTTGGCGACAACGCCCACGCTTTGGCCTTCGATGCGCACGAAACCGGTGATGATATTGGCGGCGTAATCCTTTTGGATCTCGAAGAAATCCGCCTCATCCGCGACCTTCAGGATCAGCTCTTTCATGTCATAGGGCTGATTGGGGTTGTCGGGGATCAGCGTATCAAGGCTGGCCTCAACCCGCGCCGGATCATCAAAGAACGGGCGCACGGGGGCCTTTTGCAGGTTGTTCAGCGGCAGGAAATCCACCAGACGGCGCACTTCGGCCAAGGCCTCGACGTCATTTTCAAAGGCGCCATCAGCGACAGAGGATTTCTTGGTATGGGTTGACGCGCCGCCAAGTTCTTCGGCTGTCACCACCTCGTTCGTAACGGTTTTCACCACGTCGGGGCCGGTCACGAACATATAGCTGCTGTCCTTCACCATGAAGATGAAGTCGGTCATGGCCGGGCTGTAAACCGCGCCGCCCGCGCAGGGGCCCATGATGACAGAAATCTGCGGCACCACGCCAGAGGCCAGAATGTTGCGCTGAAACACCTCGGCATAACCCGCAAGCGATGCCACGCCTTCTTGAATTCGCGCGCCGCCCGAGTCGTTCAGCCCGATCACCGGCGCACCGTTTTGCAGCGCCATGTCCATGATCTTGCAGATCTTTTGCGCGTGGGTTTCCGAAAGAGACCCCCCGAACACCGTGAAATCCTGGCTGAAGACATAGACCATGCGGCCATTCACCGTGCCCCAGCCCGTAACCACACCATCCCCAGCGGGGCGGTCTGTCTCCATCCCGAAATCGACGCAGCGATGGGCGACGAACATGTCGAATTCTTCGAAAGACCCCTCATCCAGCAGAAGTTCGATGCGTTCGCGCGCAGTCAGCTTGCCCTTGGCATGCTGGGCATCAATGCGGCGCTGGCCGCCGCCCTGACGTGCCACGGCGCGGCGCTGTTCCAACTGGTCGAGAATGTCTTTCATGGCGGGCCTCCCCAAAATCGTCCGCACCTTATCGCCGCGCGGCACAGGATCAAAGCGGAATCCCGTAAATTTGCATATTATTGGCAGAGGTGACTTTGCTAATTGCAAAGCTGCAAATATTGGTCCGACAAGCGGGCGCATGCCGGGCCGCGCGCCGTGGCAAACGGCACGAAAGCGGCGCCTTTCAACTTTCGCACCGGGGCGCAAATGGGCCTAGACTCCCCCCGCCTGCGGGCGTAGCCCTTGGCAATGCAATCAAGAACCGTTTTCCTGAACCGGGCCACACCCCCTCATGTTGTCACTCTGGTCATGCTTGCGGGCCTGTCAGCGTTGACGATGAACATCTTCCTGCCCTCGCTTCCCGGCATGGCCAAGTGGTTCGAGGTGCCCTATTCGCTGATGCAGCTTTCGGTTGCGCTTTACCTTGGGCTGTCGGCGGCGCTGCAGATTGTGATCGGCCCCATCTCGGACCGGTATGGCCGGCGCAAGGTGGTGCTGGGGGCACTTTTTCTGTTTTTGATTGCCACGGTGGGCACGCTTTTGGCCCCCAATGCCAATGCATTCTTGTTTTTCCGCATGGCGCAGGCGGTGATTGCTGCGGGCATGGTACTGTCGCGCGCGATCGTGCGCGACATGGTGTCAGATGCAGAAGCGGCCTCGATGATTGGCTATGTTACAATGGGCATGTCGCTGGTGCCGATGATTGGCCCGGTAATTGGCGGCTTTCTGGACGAAGCCTTTGGCTGGCAGGCCAGCTTTGGTTTACTGTTGATCGTCGGGCTGGTGGTGACAGCGCTGGTCTGGGCCGATCTGGGCGAGACATCCGCCCCGAAGGACACGCGCTTTGTTGACCAATTGCGGCTTTACCCTGCGCTGTTCGCATCGCGTCGGTTCTGGGGCTATTGCATGGCGGCCGCGTTTTCGTCTGGCTGTTTCTTTGTCTATCTGGGCGGCGCGCCCTTTATCGGAACCGAAGTGTTCAAGCTGTCGTCGAAAGAGGTCGGGCTGCTGTTTTCGCTGACGGCAATTGGCTATCTGGTTGGGAATTTTCTGGCAGGACGGTTTTCGGTTCGCGTCGGGATGAACAGGATGGTGCTTTTGGGGGCGCTGACGACGACGGCGGCGATTGGCACGCTGGCGCTGGTGACGCTGCTGGGGCTTTCCGGACCGGTGATCTTTTTTGCACTGACCATGCCGATGGGCATCGGCAACGGTCTGTGCCTGCCCAACGCCAATGCCGGTATTTTGTCGGTGCGCCCGGATCTTGCCGGTACGGCCGCAGGGCTTGGCGGGGCGATCATGATCGGGGGCGGGGCGGCGCTGGCGGCGCTGACGGGCAAGCTATTGGGGCCGGACTCTACCGAAATGCCGTTGATCTGGCTGATGCTGGCCTCTTCCGTTGGGTCGGTGATTTCCATCATCCTGGTGATCCGCCGCCCCCGCAGTCTGGGCATTGCCGCCTGAGCGGGCTTGACGCCAAGAGTTTGCAAAGCCACTTTGGCATTTGCAAACGGGGGCAAACATGGCCACACAAAAGCTGTATGCGGGGGCGAAACTGCGCGAATTGCGCGGCAGGCTTGGCCTGACCCAGCGCATCTTTGCCGACAAGCTGGGCGTGTCGTTGCCCTATTTGAACCAGATGGAAAACAACCACCGGCCGGTGTCGGCCTCGGTCGTGCTGGCTTTGGCGCAAGAGTTCGGGCTGGATGTCACCGAACTGACCGTGGGCGAAGGTGAGCGGCTGGTGTCGGACATGCGCGAGGCTTTGGCCGACCCGGTCTTTGCCAAGACCGCTCCGCCTTTGGCCGATCTGCGGCTTGCCGCGTCGAACGCCCCGGCGCTGGCCCGTGCCTTTCTGGATCTGCACCGCGCTTACCGCCAAAGCCACGAACGGCTGGCCTCTTTGGACGAGGCCTTGGGCCGCGATGATGCCGGATTGCGCGCCAGCCCTTGGGAGGAAGTGCGCGACTTCTTTCACTATTGCGACAATTACGTAGATGCAATCGACCGGGCAGCTGAACATTTCGCAACCGGTGCAGGTGCAGGAAAAGACACGCTTATTACCGCAACCGAGGCGTTGAAGAAGCGCGGGCTGGATGTACAGTTTTCCGACACCGGGCCGTTGCGCCACTATGACAGCGGCACGCGCCGGTTGGATCTGTCGGCGCGTGCGGCCGCCCCCACCCAGCGTTTTCAACTGCTGTATCAAGTGGCGCTGCAAACCCAAAATGAGCTGTTGGAAGCCACGCTTGACCTTGCCCGCTTCGCCACCCCCGAGGCCCGCGACATCGCCAAGATCGGACTTGCGAATTATTTCGCCGGGGCTGCGCTGATGCCCTATCGCAGCTTTCTTGAAGCGGCGCAGAAAACCCGCCACGATCTGGAGCGGCTGGCCGATCTTTTCGGCGCCAGTATCGAACAGGTCGCCCACCGGCTTTCAACCCTGCAACGGCCGGGGGCAAAGGGCATTCCCTTTTTCTTTGTGCGCGTTGACCAAGCGGGCACCATCACCAAGCGCCATTCGGCCACCCGGTTGCAATTTGCCCGCTTTGGCGGGGCCTGCCCGCTGTGGAATGTTCACCGCGCCTTTGAAACGCCGGGCCATTTCCTGCGGCAATTGGCCGAAACCCCGGATGGGGTGCGCTATTTGTGTCTGGCGCGGGATGTGTCCAAACCCGGTGGCGCCTTTTTGGCACCCGTGCGGCGCTATGCCATTGGTTTAGGATGTGAAATTACCCATGCCGCAAGCCTTGTCTATTCCGATGGGCTGGATCTGAAGGGCCGGTTTGAACCAATCGGCATTTCCTGCCGCATTTGCGAGCGGCGCGATTGCCACCAAAGGTCGGTTCCGCCATTGGAGCGGCGGTTGCGGGTGGATCCTGACACACGCGGCCTTCTGCCCTATGACATCGCCGATTGAAAAAGGGGGCCGCAATGGCCCCCTGTTCACCGTGCGATCATCCGTTCATTTCAGGTGCTGCCAAATGTGATCTTTCAGGTGGCTGCGCTTTTTGCGCAGATGCTCTTCTTGCTCTTGCGACAGTGTATCAAGACGGGTCTCGGCGCGATGAACCAGAACGTTCACCTCGCCATATTCGGCCACCAACTTGGCGAAATGGGCGTCCGTCTCTTTCAGAGCGCTGATTTTCGAAGCTTTTTCAGGAAATTCCTCGGCCAGGGCGTGGGGCGTATGTGACATGCGTGTCTCCTTCTTCTTGTCTGGTGCAAGACTAGCACCCGACAAGAAGACGGCTTTGACACGGATCAATACCGCCCAAGATTCAGCGCTGCGTGCTGTTCCAATCTGCTGCGATCACGGGGACAAGATTCGACTTTGGCAGCGAACGGCCAAGGATGTGATCTGACGCTTTTTCGCCCGTCATGATGGACGGGCCGTTCAGGTTGCCGTTGGTTATTTGCGGGAAAATCGAGCTGTCGGCCAGCCGCAAGCCCTCGACCCCGATCACCCGGCATTCGGGATCGACCACGGCCATCGGATCATCCGCCCTGCCCATCCGGCAGGTGCCACACGGGTGATAGGCGCTTTCGGCGTGGTCACGCACGAAAGCATCCAGATCGGCATCCGACTGCAGATCAAGCCCCGGCTGGATGGTCGATTTGACAAAGGGGCGCATGGCGGGTTGGTCAAAAATCTCTCGCGTCAGGCGGATAACGCGGCGGAAATCCTCCCAATCCTGGGTCTCGGACATATAGTTGAACTGGATTTTCGGCACCGACATCGGATCGCTTGACCGCAGCGTGACCGAGCCGCGCGATTTCGCGCGCATCGGCCCGGTATGCACCTGAAAGCCATGCCCACCCGCGGTTGCCTTGCCGTCATAGCGCACCGCAATGGGCAGGAAGTGATATTGGATGTCAGGATATTCCACCCCGGCGCGGCTGCGGATGAAACCGCAAGCTTCAAACTGGTTCGACGCACCAAGGCCTTTCTTGGTCAACAACCACTGCGCGCCCACCAGGGCCTTTCCCCAGATATTCCAGTATTTATAAAGCGTTATCGGCTGGGCTGCCTGATATTGCATATAGATTTCAAGGTGGTCCTGCAAATTCGCCCCGACACCGGGACGATGCGCCACAACATCAATGCCATGGTCGCGCAGATGCGCCCCATCGCCGATGCCTGACAACATCAACAGCTTGGGCGAATTGATGGCCGAGGCGGCAAGGATCACTTCGGACTTTGCGCGCAACACCTCGATCTGGCCGCCGCGCAAGATTTCAACCCCAACCGCGCGGCCGTTCTCGATGACAATCTTGCGCGCGAAGGCCCGAACCAGCGACACATTGCCATGAGCCATGGCCGGGCGCAGATAGGCGCTTGCCGCAGACCAGCGCTTGCCCTTGTAGATCGTGGCCTCCATCGCGCCAAAACCTTCCTGCGACTGGCCGTTGTAATCGGCGGTCACCGGATATCCAGCCTGTTGGCCTGCCTGAATGAAGGCGTTGAACAAGGGGTTCTTGCGTGGGCCACGGGTGATGTGCAGCGGGCCGTCCTTGCCGCGAAAGGCGCGGTCACCGTCGGGTCCGGCATCATCTGCCCCGTGCCAATGTTCCATGCGCTGGAAATAGGGCAGCACGTCGGAATAGGACCAGCCCTGCGCGCCCATGCCTTCCCAAGTGTCATAATCGCGGGCATTGCCGCGCACATAGACCATGCCGTTGATGCTGGACGACCCGCCAATCACCTTGCCGCGCGGCGTCACAAGACGGCGGCCACCAAGATGCGGTTCGGGTTCGGACGACAGGCCCCAATCATAAAGCGGCATGTTCATGGGATAAGACAGCGCCGCCGGCATCTGGATGAAAGGCCCGGCGTCGCTGCCGCCTTGTTCGATCACCACAACCCGCTTGCCCGCCTGCCCCAGCCGGTACGCCATGGCCGAGCCCGCCGAACCAGAGCCGATAATCACATAATCTGCTGTCATAGTCCCCTCCGTCCGGTCGGACGGCCCTTCTTTCAGGCAAAACCCGGCGCTAGCGGCCGGTTTCGTCCAATTGCGAATTGAGATAGGCCATCGCGGTGGCCACGGCAGCCCCCCCGTCCGGCGCACCCGATTTCAACACTTCACGCAAGTAAAGCCCGTCAATCAGGGCCCCCAGACCTTCGGCGACTGCTGCGGACCGCGCCCCGCACAGGGGCCGCAGCCCCGCCAGCAGGTTCGATCTGAGACGCCGTTGATAAACCGCCAAAAGCCGCTTTGCCTCGGGCACGGTCTGGGCCAGAACCCAGAAGTTCAACCAGGCCCCCACCGCCTCGCGCCGAAAGTTGGCAGCGCTGAAACTGGCAGCAAGAACGGCATGAACCCGCGATTTGGGGCCGGTCGCCAAATGCAGCGCGCCCCGCACCTCGGCCCCGTAAAGGGTTAGGATGTGGCGCATGGCGGCAAGAAAGATTTCCTCTTTCGAGCCGAAATAGTGATGCGCCAGAGCCGAAGACATGCCTGCCCGCTTGGCAATTTGGGATACCGTCACGTCAAGCGAGCCCACCCGCCCGATCTCGACGATCGTGGCTTTGACGAGGGCCGCCTTTCGGATAGGCTCCATCCCAACTTTGGGCATTTCGGTAAAGCTCCAAGATTCTTCTTGCCAAACCGATAAAGCGTGAAGTTTATTGACTCGTCAATCAACAAAAACCTGGGAGCCTCTTCATGACCCTTCGCACCGCCCTTCTGGGCACAGCCGTCACCTTCGCCCTGGCAGGTTCCGCCTTTGCCGAGGGCTGCGACAAGATCACCTTCTCGGATGTGGGCTGGACCGACATCACCGCCACCACAGCCGCCACCAGCCTGGTGGCCGAAGCCCTGGGCTATGAGACCGACACCAAGGTTCTGTCGGTTCCCGTGACCTATACCGGCCTGGCCGAAGGCGACATCGACGTGTTCCTTGGCAACTGGATGCCCACCATGGAAGCCGACATCGCCCCCTACCGCGATGCAGGCAGCGTGGAAGTCATCCGCACCAACCTTGAAGGCGCGAAATACACCCTGGCCACCAACGAGGCCGGCGCCGCGCTGGGGATCAGCGATTTCGGCAATATCAAAGACCACAAGGACGCGCTGGAAGGCAGCATCTACGGGATCGAGCCGGGCAACGACGGCAACCGTCTGATCCTTGACATGATCTCGGGCGGTCCGTTCGGCCTGGACGGGTTTGAAGTGGTGGAAAGCTCTGAGGCCGGGATGCTGGCAGAGGTGAAGAAAAAGTCCGACGCGGGCGAACCGATTGTCTTCCTTGGCTGGGAACCCCACCCGATGAACGCCAACTTCAAGATGACCTATCTGTCGGGCGGCGATGACTTTTTCGGCCCGAACTTTGGCGGCGCGGTGGTGGATACCAACACGCGCAAAGGCTATTCGGCAGAATGCCCGAACACCGGCAAGCTGCTGTCGAACCTGGTCTTCTCGTTGCAAATGGAAAACGAGATCATGGGCGCCATCTTGAATGATGGCACCGACCCGGCCGAGGCTGCAAAGGCCTGGCTTGCGGCCAATCCCGGCGCCTGGGAGCCGTGGCTGGACGGTGTGACCACCAAAGACGGTGGCGACGCCAAGGCAGCTGTCGCGGCGGCCCTGCAATAAACCGCCCGCTGTCTGACAAAATGGCCGATGGGGTTTGCGCTCCATCGGCCATCTGTCAGGATTTATGTGTAAAAAGATGGGGGGGCGGTCATGGATTGGTTGACCGATTACAAGATCCCGGTTGGAAAGACGGCTAAGATCGTCAACGACTGGTTGAACGACAATCTGGGCGGCTTTTTCGACATGGTTTCGCTGGTGATGGAAGCCCTGATCGAAGCCATCCTGTGGTGCCTGCAAACCCCGCATCCCTTTGTGATCATGGCTCTTTTCGTCGGCCTGACATGGTATTTGCAGCGCTCCTGGAAAGTGTGCCTGGGGGTTTTGCTGGGCTTTTTGTTCATTGTGAACCAAGGTTATTGGGATGAAACCACCGAAAGTCTGACGCTGATCCTGTCGGCTTGCGTGGTGTGCATGGGCGTGGGCGTGCCGATCGGCATCGCCGCCGCGCATCGCCCCCGGCTTTACAGCGCCATGGTGCCGGTTCTGGATTTGATGCAAACCCTGCCAACCTTTGTCTAT
>JAIOXV010000031.1 GCA_021741465.1 Paracoccaceae bacterium | reverse complement strand
CGTGACGTTTTGCGGGCCTGCGAGAGGCTGGAAAACTGACTTCGGCTGCAGAAAAAGCGGGTGTCGGGGCGTATGTTGACAGGAACGTCAAGCGCGGCCTGCCAACCCGTCATCATCTGCCAAACCCGCCATTCGCCCGGCTCTGTGACAATCACCTGCGTTGCGGCGTGGCGTTCCACGGCTCGGGCAAGTTCGCCGGAAAACGTATTGCTGTTGGCCGGATCATCCAGCGCGACATAATCCACCCTGTGCCCCGCTGCGCGCAAAGTTTCGGCAAAGTGCCGCATGGCTGACAGGATGAGTGCGATCTTTTGTTTGTGATGGGGCACATAGCGGGCTTCATCGGCCACCTCGAACATCACGATCACACTGTCTGCGCCAAGATCGGTCAGCGCGCTGAGGGAATGGCTAAGTTGATCGCCCAAAACCAGATGCAAGCGCGTCATGGCTTTGCCCCTTTCGCAGCAGCCGTGTTGCGGCACCGGTCCGAGCAATAGCGCACCTCGTCCCAGACCTTTTCCCACTTCTTTCGCCAGACCATCGGCAAGCCACAAGCTGCACAGGTTTTCCGGGGCAAGTCGCCCTTTTTTCGCATTTTTGGCATCTATCCCTCGGGTGCGGCGCTCTTGCCGCAGGGGCAAGAGGTGGGGCATCATCGGCCAAAGGCAATGGGCGCAGCCCCGGCTTGCGCCCAAGGGCCCAAGGGGCCGGGCGCGTGCAAGAATCTGCTTGTCGAATGAAGGTGCGCCCTATAGAGACGCGCAGCGCGACTCCTTTTCGGGAGAATCGCGCGTTCTACTATTCACACAAGCGAACCTATGGGCTCTGGCATCCTGCCGGTGTTTACGTTCGGAAGGAAGAACTGATGCAAGGTCAAACCATTCGCATTCGGCTCAAGGCCTTCGATTACCGTGTGCTTGATGCAAGCACGCAGGAAATCGTTTCCACGGCCAAGCGCACCGGTGCCACCGTTCGTGGCCCGATCCCGCTGCCGAACAAGATCGAGAAATTCACGGTTCTCCGTGGTCCGCACATCGACAAGAAGTCGCGCGACCAGTGGGAGATCCGCACGCACAAGCGCCTGCTCGATATCGTTGATCCGACCCCCCAGACCGTGGACGCGCTGATGAAGCTCGACCTCGCCGCTGGCGTGGATGTCGAGATCAAAGTGTAAGGGGGGCAAAAACATGCGCTCTGGCGTTATCGCAAAGAAACTGGGCATGACCCGGTTGTTTCTGGAAAACGGCACTCAGGTGCCGGTGACGGTTCTGCAACTCGACAATCTTCAGGTCGTGGCGCAGCGCACCGCTGACAAGGACGGCTACACCGCCGTTCAGCTTGGCGCAGGCGTGGCCAAGGCCAAGAACACCACTGCCGCGCAGCGTGGCCATTTCGCCAAGGCGAATGTGGCTCCGAAGCGCAAGATCGCGGAATTCCGCGTGTCGGCCGAAAACCTGATCGATGTTGGCGCGGAAATTACCGCTGACCATTATCTGGCAGGTCAGTTCGTTGACATCGCCGGCACCTCGATCGGTAAAGGCTTTGCTGGTGCTATGAAGCGTCACAACTTTGGCGGTCTTCGCGCGTCGCACGGTGTGTCGGTTTCGCACCGTTCGCACGGCTCGACCGGCCAGTGCCAAGATCCGGGCAAAGTGTTCAAGGGCAAAAAGATGGCTGGCCATCTTGGTGCCGTTCGCACCACCACCCAGAACCTGCAAGTGGTCCGCACCGATTCCGAGCGCGGTCTGCTGATGATCAAGGGCGCTGTCCCCGGGTCGAAGGGTGGCTGGGTCACCGTAAAGGACGCTGTGAAGAAAGCCGCTCCGGCTGGTATTCCGCTGCCTGCGGGGATTCGTTCGGCTGCACCTGTTGCCGCTGAAGGGGGTGAAGCATGAAACTTGATGTGATCAAGCTGGACGGCGGCAAAGCCGGTTCCATCGATCTGGACGAAGCGCTGTTCGGCCTTGAGCCGCGCGCAGACATCCTGCACCGTGTTGTGCGCTGGCAACGTGCCCGTGCGCAGGCTGGCACCCACTCGGTGCTGACGCGCGGTGAAGTGTCGTACTCGACCAAGAAGATCTATCGCCAGAAGGGCACCGGCGGCGCACGCCACGGTTCCAAGAAGGCCCCGATCTTCCGTCATGGTGGTGTGGTGAAGGGCCCGACCCCGCGCTCGCACGCCCATGATCTGCCCAAGAAGTTCCGCGCACTGGGTCTGCGTCACGCACTTTCGGCCAAGGCCAAAGCGGGTGAGTTGGTGATCCTGGACGTGGCCACCCTTGCCGATGCCAAGACCGGCCACCTGGCCAAGATGGTTTCGGAACTGGGCTGGAAGCGCGTACTTGTCATTGATGGTGCAAGCGTTGACTCGAATTTCGCGTTGGCTGCTCGCAACCTCGAAGGCGTCGACGTGCTGCCGACCATTGGTGCAAACGTCTACGATATCCTGAAGCGTGATACCTTGGTCATCACCAAAGCAGGTATCGAAGCTCTGGAGGCTCGTCTGAAATGAGCGCGAAACCCGAACACTACGACCTGATCAAAAAGCCGATCATCACCGAAAAGGCCACCATGGCCTCTGAAGCTGGTGCGGTGGTTTTCCAGGTCGCAATGGACGCAACCAAACCCCAGATCAAAGCCGCCGTCGAGGCTGTCTTTGGTGTGAAGGTCAAGGCTGTGAACACCACGATCATCAAGGGCAAGGCCAAGAAATTCCGTGGCCGTGCTGGTGAACGTAGCGACAAGAAAAAAGCCTATGTCATGCTGGAAGCCGGAAACACCATCGACGTTTCCACCGGCCTCTGATCGGCTGAGTCGGGGTAAACCCCGACCTACGAGTTGCGAAAGCCCCTGCCGAAAGGCGGGGGCTTTTGGTTTTCTAGCTCATAGCTATTCCACAGGCCCGATCGGCGGAAAGGCTTTGAACCATCCTTTGTCGTCAAGAATGAATCCGGCGTCCAAAAGTCTCGCAAGATGGACTCGGTTTCGTCTGATTTCCTTGTCAGCCTGGTAGTTTTTTTCCCAAGACGATGAACCCTCTAGGCAACGTATCAAGCTATTGATGTAATGCCTTATGGCATTTGCCGTGTAATCTACACTCGCAAGATATCCGTTTGACATTTGCACAGCCTCTTTGGTCCATGTTTTCTTTCTACTTTGCACATACCTTTCAAAGGTCCACGTAATGCGATCTGGCGTGGTTTCTGAGAGGAAGATGGAGCCATGAGCAATAATCGACCTAATCTCATAGAGCTCGTCCAGCTGGTACATCAGCCACAGAAGATTGAGCTCTCCTGTCTGGAAGATCGGAATTTGGCGCAGTTCATAAATGTTTGCGACGTAGTTGATGAGGAAATCGGTCTTCGCTTTGAAATGTCGTGGAAACTGAGGGGCGAGAGCAATAGATAAATCTCGGTGCGTGCTGTGCATCTTGAATGCGAACTCATCGTGCGCGAATTCAAGGTTTGACAGTGCAACTAGTGCCTTGCCCATCGCGCCATAGTCATATGTTTTTGCTATGAAATGGCTTGGATCAGGATGGTACAACAACTGGAATGTCCTGAGCATGTGTCGTTTGGCGGGCTAAGTTACTCAAATAACTGAACGCGGACAGTCTTCTGGCGACTGGAGACTATCGCGGCCCGAGGCGGCTGTCAGCAAATGAATCGAACCACCAAACCTTTGACACAAAGAATCCCCCTTCCTCCCCTTGCCACCCCCACCCCCCTCTGCTAATCCCGCGCCACACCAAAGCCCCGGATTCGTCCGGGGCTCTTGGTTTGTTCGTTCCTGTGATTCGGAACGGGCCTCAATCGGGGACCTTCGGGGCCCTTAACCCGGGTCGCAAGACCCGATAGCTAACGGAAGACAGAGAACATGGCACTCAAGTCGTATAAGCCGACGACGCCAGGCCAGCGAGGGCTGGTTCTGATCGACCGTTCGGAGCTGTGGAAAGGCCGTCCGGTCAAAGCCCTTACTGAGGGTTTGACCAAGACTGGTGGCCGGAACAACACCGGGCGGGTTACGATGTGGCACAAGGGCGGTGGCGCAAAGCGCCTGTACCGCGTTGTGGACTTCAAACGCACCAAATTTGACATGGCCGCTGTGGTCGAGCGGATCGAATACGATCCCAACCGCACCGCCTTTATCGCTCTTGTCCGTTACACGGACGGCGAGCTTGCCTATATCCTCGCGCCGCAGCGTCTGGCCATCGGTGACAGCGTGATCGCTGGCGCCAAGGTTGACGTGAAGCCGGGCAACGCCATGCCTTTCTCGGGCATGCCGATCGGTACCATCGTGCACAACGTCGAACTGAAGCCCGGCAAGGGTGGTCAGTTGGCCCGTGCGGCTGGCACCTACGCCCAGTTCGTTGGCCGCGATGGTTCCTACGCTCAGATCCGCCTTTCGTCGGGCGAACTGCGCATGGTCCGTCAGGAATGCATGGCCACCATCGGTGCCGTGTCGAACCCCGACAATTCGAACCAGAACTTCGGTAAAGCCGGTCGTATGCGCCACAAAGGCGTTCGCCCGACCGTCCGCGGTGTTGCAATGAACCCGATCGATCACCCGCATGGTGGTGGTGAAGGCCGGACCTCGGGTGGTCGTCACCCGGTTACCCCGTGGGGTAAAGGGACCAAGGGCAACAAGACCCGTAAACCGAAGGCGTCGGATGCCCTTATCGTCCGTTCGCGTCACGCCAAGAAGAAAGGGCGCTAATCCATGGCACGTTCCATCTGGAAAGGCCCGTTCGTCGACGGCTATGTCTTGAAAAAGGCAGAGACCGCGAAGGCTTCGGGCAAAAGCGAAGTGATCAAGATCTGGTCGCGCCGTTCCACCATCCTGCCGCAGTTCGTTGGCCTGACTTTCGCCGTTTATAACGGCAAAAAGCACATCCCGGTTAACGTGACCGAAGAAATGATCGGCCAGAAGTTCGGTGAATATTCGCCGACGCGGACCTACTACGGTCACGCCGCCGACAAAAAAGCCAAGAGGAAGTAAGCCATGGGTCAGGAAAAGAATCCGCGCCGCTTGGCGGACAATGAAGCGCAGGCGATTGCCCGCATGCTTCGTACCTCGCCGCAGAAACTGAACCTTGTCGCTGGTCTGATCCGCGGCAAGAAGGTGGAAAAGGCTCTTGCCGATCTGACCTTCTCCAAGCGCCGCATCGCCGGTGACGTGAAGAAGTGCTTGCAGTCGGCCATCGCCAATGCGGAAAACAACCACAACCTCGACGTTGACAGCCTTGTTGTCGCCGAAGCTTGGGTCGGTAAAAACCTGGTCATGAAGCGCGGTCGCCCGCGTGCGCGTGGCCGTTTCGGCAAGATCATGAAACCGTTCAGCGAGATCACGATCAAGCTGCGTCAAGTTGGGGAGTCTGCATAATGGGTCAGAAGGTTAACCCCATCGGGATGCGTCTGCAGGTCAACCGCACCTGGGACAGCCGCTGGTTCGCTGAATCCAAGGATTACGGCAACCTTTTGCTGGAAGACCTCAAGATGCGCGAATTCGTGCATGAAGAGTGCAAGCAGGCCGGCATCAGCCGCGTGATCATCGAACGTCCGCACAAAAAGTGCCGTGTGACCATTCACACTGCGCGTCCGGGCGTGATCATCGGCAAGAAAGGTGCAGACATCGAGACCCTTCGCAAGAAGCTCAATGCCTTCACCAAGTCGGAACTGCACCTGAACATCGTCGAAGTGCGCAAGCCGGAACTGGACGCTCAGCTCGTTGCTGAATCGATCGCCCAGCAGATGGAACGCCGGGTGTCCTTCCGTCGCGCCATGAAGCGTGGCGTGCAGAATGCCATGCGCATGGGTGCCCTTGGTATCCGCGTGAACGTTGCTGGCCGTCTTGGCGGTGCCGAGATTGCCCGTACCGAATGGTACCGCGAAGGCCGTGTGCCGTTGCACACCCTGCGCGCCGACATCGACTATGCGTTGTCCGAAGCCATGACGCCCTATGGCATCATTGGCGTGAAGGTCTGGATCTTCAAAGGCGAAATCCTTGAGCATGATCCGCAGGCCCATGACCGTCGCCTCGCCGAAGCTGCCGATGGCCCCGCACCGCGTGGTCCTCGTCGCGACCGCGAACGCGCGTAAGGAGGGAAAGTTATGCTACAACCAAAGCGTACAAAATTCCGCAAGGCCTTCAAAGGCCGGATCCATGGCGAAGCCAAGGGCGGTTTCCTTCTGAACTTCGGTTCGTTTGCCCTTAAGGCGACCGAGCCGGAGCGTGTGTCGGCCCGTCAGATCGAGGCGGCCCGCCGCGCGATCACCCGCCACATGAAGCGTCAGGGCCGTGTCTGGATCCGTATTTTCCCGGATCTGCCGGTTTCGGCAAAGCCCATCGAAGTTCGTATGGGTAAGGGTAAAGGTTCGACCGACCGCTGGGTTTCCAAGGTCAAGCCGGGCCGCATCATGTTCGAAGTGGACGGCGTTGCCGAATCCATCGCGCGTGAGGCCCTGCGTCTTGGCGCCATGAAGCTGCCGGTCACCACCCGCATCGTGGCCAAAGAAGACTGGTAAGGTATCGCCGCAAGGCAAAGCCTGTGCGGTAGCGCGGATTCACGGAAGCTCGCGCGCCGCAACCCGGTTCAGATTTAAGACCCCCGCCGGAAACGGTGGGGGTTTTGCTTTGCCGAACCTTAGCCTTGGGGTGTCATCGCCTTGCGGCCACGGGCGCGTTCAAGGCCCAGCTTGCGTTCGCGCCAGATGATGAGAATGCCCGCGGATATCACCAACGCGGCACCCGTCAGCATCGTCCAGCTGGGAACTTCGGAAAACACGAAATAGCCGATCAACAGGGCAAACAGCATCGACGCATAGTCAAATGGCGCCACCAAAGAGGCGTCCGCCTCGCGATAGCTTGAGGTCAAAAGGATCTGACCCACCCCGCCCAACAGACCTGCACCCACAAGAATTGCCGCCTCTTGCGCGCTGGGGATAACCCAACCGAAAGGCAGGGTGGCAAGGGACAGAACCGTGGCCGTCAGCGAAAACCAAAAGACGATCGCCGAGGTGTTTTCGGTCAGCACCAGCTTGCGCACAAAGACCTGCGCCAAAGCGGCGAAGATCGCGCCACCCAGCACCAACATGGCCCCCAGCGCCTCGCGGTGCGATGTGGCATCACCAGACAAGATCGTCAGCCGGGGCCCCAACACAATCAAAACACCGGTCAAGCCAAGTGCGACCGATGCCAGACGAAACAATCGCACCTCTTCGCCAAGAAACATTGCCGCAAAAACCACCACCAAAAGCGGTGCGGTATAGCCGATGGCGGTGACTTCGGGCAGCGGCAGATAGCCCAGGCCAGCAAAGCCCAGCCCCATCGCGATTGTGCCCATCAGCCCACGCCAGATATGTCCGATCGGTTTTCTTGCGCGAAAGCCTGTCGAAAGCTCACGCCGCAGCGCCAGCCAAACCACGATCACCGGAATGGCGAATGCAGACCGGAAAAACACTGCCTGCCCCGCGGGCACATGCGCCGCAGTGGTCTTGATCATCGAAGACATGATGATGAACACCAGAACCGAACCGAGTTTCAGGGCAATGCCGCGCAAAGGTCGCATCGGGGTCTCCGTGGTGTCTCCTTATGATGGGTCTTTCACCCTTCGGGAACGGCCGCAAGTGCTTGTGCCAAAGCCGATGCATTCGCGGCTTGCTCGCAGAAGGTGCATGATGTTCCTTGTTGGAAAAGGAGCTTTGCCATGCCTCATATTGCGCCCACTGCCGCTCTTGCCGACCGCATCGACCAGGGCCGTGGCATCCTGCCGGCTGATCTGGTGTTGAAAGGCGGCCGCGTCTTTGACCTTGTGACGGGCGATCTGGTGGAAACGGACGTGGCGATTTGTGGCGATACCATTGTTGGGGTTTTCGGCAGCTATGAAGGAAAACGTGAGATTGATGTTTCGGGCAAGGTGTTGGTGCCTGGCTTCATTGACACACATCTGCACATTGAATCCTCATTGGTAACACCTTTCGAGTTTGACCGCTGTGTTACCCCGCGCGGGGTCACGACCGCGATTTGCGATCCGCATGAGATTGCCAATGTGTGCGGCCTGACCGGCATTCACTATTTCCTGGAGGCCTCTGCGCTAACGCTGATGGACATTCGGGTGCAGCTTTCATCCTGCGTGCCCTCAACCCATATGGAAACCACCGGCGCGCGTCTTGAAGCTGCTGATCTGGTTCCCTTGATGGACCATCCCCGCGTGATCGGTCTGGCAGAGTTCATGAACTATCCCGGTGTTTTGCACAAAGACCCCGGCTCTATGGCCAAGCTTGAAGCATGGTCTGGCCGCCATATCGACGGCCACGCCCCCCTTTTGCGCGGCAAGGATCTGAACGGCTATATCGCGGCCGGCATCCGAACCGAGCATGAAGCGACAACCTATGACGAGGCGCTTGAAAAGCTGCGCAAGGGCATGCGGGTGCTGATCCGTGAAGGATCCGTGTCGAAAGATCTTCATGCGCTTGCGCCCCTTCTGACCGAGCGTCATTCGCCATATCTGTGCCTGTGCACCGATGATCGGAACCCTTTGGACATTGCCGAACATGGCCACCTCGATTGGATCATCCGCACGGCCATTCAGCTGGGGGCCGACACCCTTGCCACCTACCGCGCCGCAAGCCTTTCCGCCGCCGAAGCCTTTGGGCTGAAGGACCGGGGTTTGATCGCACCCGGCAAGCGGGCGGATATCGCGGTGATTGACAGCCTTGAAGGCTGCCATGTCAGCGCCGTTTTCGCAGCTGGGCGAGAGGTCGGCGATGCGGCCTTTGCCGCCCGCAAGGCCATCCCGCCGGTCGCCCGCAACTCGGTCAAGGCGCCACGGGTAGAGGCACATCATTTCCGCGCGGGTGGCAACCGGGTGGAAACGCCGGTGATCGGGATCGTGCCCGGCAAGATCATCACCCCGCATCTGACCTTTGATATTGCCCCTGAAGACGGTGACAAAAAGCCCGATCTCGCCCGCGATCTTATCCGCATTGCCGTGATCGAACGTCATGGGGTCAACGGCAACAGGGCGACCGGTTTCGTGCAGGGCTTTGGCCTGAAGCGAGGGGCCATTGCCTCGACCGTATGCCACGATCATCACAATATCGCGGTGGTGGGGGTGGATTACGCCGATATGGCCCTGGCCGCGAACCGGCTTTCCCTGATTGAAGGCGGCTTTGTCGTTGTGGAAGGCGGCCGTATTCTGGCCCAGCTTGCCCTGCCTCTTGCCGGTTTGATGAGCCTGAAATCCTTTGAAGATGTCCATCAGGATTTGGTGGCCCTGCGCGCCGCGGCCAAGGGGCTGGGGGTTGTTTTGGAAGAGCCCTTCCTGCAACTGGCCTTCCTTGCCCTGCCCGTGATCCCCCATCTGAAAATCACCGACCACGGCATGGTGGATGTGGACCGGTTTGAGGTTATCCCCTAAGAAAACGCCCATGCCAGCGCGTGCGCGTGTTCAGCCGGCGGCTGAACTGGCGCGGCTGATCACGTGTTTGAATGCCGCAATGCCCCGCAGCAGGGCCTGATATTCCAGTTCCACCAGGCTTTCGGGGCTGAGCCGCGATTGGTCGAGCACAATGCGGGCGGGGTCAAAGGGGGGTTCCAGCCACCGGAAGGCGCCTTCGCCCAAGACCACGCCGTTCAACGGCTGGCGGCCGGGACGGATCGGGGCGCTATAGGCCCAGACGTTTTCAAAGGTGATCCGCCGAAGGCCTTGTTGCAGCAGCCGCCGGGTAATGCGTTCCAGCGGCAGGAAGCCTTCGCCAACGGGCACGCCTGCCACAGTCAGCCGCCCGGCCACTTCGGGCCGCACCATCACGTGATCCTTGAAATGCACCGAATGAACATGGCGCAAAACCGCCTCCAGCGCAGCCTCCGGGTCTTCCAGAACCATCTGCGAATTGCCGTAGTCGTACAGAATTTTCAGACTGGGGTGGTTCACCGTTTCGACGATCTGGGCCAGTTCGGGCCCGGTGAAATCTTCGTGGTTTTCCAGCACAATGGTGATGCCCAGATCCCCCGCGTAGGGCGCAACTTCGCGCAGGTCGCGCAGGGTTGCGGCCATCATCTCGGCCGGGGTGCCGCCGTGGCGGGTATAGGTGCGCAAAGACGTGGCCCCTATCCGGCTGGCCACATCCAAAAGCGCCTTCATATGCGCAGGATCGGTGCCCGAGGTGTCGATCTCAAGGCTGAAGCCAAGGCCTTCCAGATGGGCGCGCAAACGATCTTGGCGCCACGGCTCACGCCCGCCAAGATGGCGGTAATCGGCGTTGTTGAGCGAAAGGCTGATGCCTTGCAGCCCCAATTCGGCCGCCAGATCGGCAAAGGCCACGCAATCAAAGCCTGGTTTGTGGGCAAAGTGGTGCCACAGGCTGAAGCTGTGGATCGTGAGTTCAATCTGCATCATGGCTGTCCATATGGGCAAGTTCGGCCGCAAAAGCCGTTGCATAGCGCGCGCGAATTTCCGGCTCGGGTCGGGTTTCGGACCGCCAAAGGCAATAGGCTGCCATCCGCCAGGCATAGAAGGGCCGCAAGACAGTATAGCGCGCATGAAGTTCCGGGCGGTTGGCGAAAACTGTCCAGAACTCGGCCCCTTCGGCAGGGGTCAACGGGGCGTGTTCGCTGAGGATTTGAAAGGCAGGTGACAGGAAGCTGTAGATGTCTTCGGCCAGATCGCCCGCGGCCGGGCATTGCCAGTCAATGATCCGCAGGCCGGGCCCGTGGCCGATAAGATTGCCAGGGCCAAGATCGGTATGAACCAAGGAAAGGCGTGAAGGGGGCGGCAGATCGCAGGGCGCGGGGCGGCGGCCAAGGGGTGGGGCGGTGCAGCGGGCAAAAAGCGCGTCGCCCTCGGCCAAAATGCCCGCCGGGTCTAGCGGGACGGGGCGAAACCCCACCGCATTCGCGGCCTCTTTGCGCAGCAGCAGCCGGGCGACATCGGCTGTGCCCGATTGCCACGGCCTGCCTTCCACATAGTCATAGACCATCAGCGACAGATCCGCCCAGAACCCCACAAGCCGTGGGGCGACGTCAAGCCCGGCAAGCCGCTCCAATGCGCGGGCCTCATCTGTGGGGCTGTTTGGAAAAAGCGTGCCGGACGTCTCGGGCGCGAAACGCTTGAAGACCAGCCGCGCAGGCCCGGTGGTGACCGAAAGCACCTCGTTCAGATAGCCGCCTTTCAGCGCGCGTAAGGTAATCGGCCCTTGCCACAGCCCCTTGTCCTTCAAAAAACGTTCAACATCAGCTTCATTCATGCAAAGGCCCTTAGCGTTGCCAGAAGGCCATCGTCAACGAAAAGCCCTTCGGTTGCCAGCCGCAGCTTGTTCGCCGTGCGCCGGGCATTGGGCAGACGTGCGCCCTCTTGTTCTGTGATCGACATGACAAGCCGCGCGATGGTGGCGTCAAAACTGCCGCCAGAAAAAGCCTGCGGGTCAATGGCGATGAAGAACTGGCCATTGTCGATCGGAACGCCGTCATTGTCGGTGAATGACCCCTGATCGGGGCCAAGCCTGCCCCCCGCCAAAGCGGCGCAAAGCACCTCGACCAGCAGACCGATTGAAAACCCCTTAACGCCACCCGCGGGCGCCATGGAACCGGCAAGCCCCGCTTCGGCATCGGTGGTTGGTTGCCCCTGTGCATCAAGCGCCCAGCCCAGCGGGATTGGCCTGCCGCTTTCGGCCGCGCGCTTGACGGCCGTCCAGGCAACCGCCGTGGCCGATTGATCGACAAGAAAGGCAATCTCACCCCCCGGGGCGGGCACGGCATAAGAGATGGGGTTGGTGCCAATGATCGGGCGCGATCCGCCCACGGGCGCCACGGTTGGCACGGCATTGGTGGCGCCAATCGCCAACAAACCTGCTTGCGCCAAAGTGCCGGTGTGAAAACCCAAGGTGGCAGCGTTGTAAGAGTTGAAAACCCCCATTGCCGCAATGCCTTGCGCCTTTGCGGCCGGGATCAGCCGCGCAAAACCCGCCTCAATTGCCGGATGGGCAAAGCCATGCTGGGCATCGACACGAAAACTGCTGGATGAGATGGCCGTGACCTTCGGCACAGCGTGGCCGTCAACCTTGCCGTGGCGCAGGTGCTGACAGTAATATTGCAGCCAGTAAAACCCATGGCCTTCCAAGCCCGAAAGTTCTGTGTCCAGAATTGCGGCGGTGAAATATCCGGCATGCTCGGGCGCAAGGCCGCTCCCTGTCAGGGCGGAATGGATCAGGATTTCGGCCTCGGCTGCGGTCAGGTGGGGCATAGGCGGCCTTTTTGTGGGTCCTAAAGATGCGGCCCCAGGCAAGGCGCGGTGTCTGTCACGGTGACGACGCGGTTCGCCCGAATGCGACGACCAGAAGGCAATGGCCGGGGGTAAAGAGCTGGCCGCGAACGGATTTCAATGTGCCACTTTGGTCTTCTTCTGATGCGATGGCGAAAATGTCATAGCGGATGGCGGAAATGACATGGGTTTCCGTCCGCGACCAGCCTAGGTTCACAGCAGAACAGGAGGGTCACCCATGCGCTATTCGGGGTTTCGCGTCATTGCCGAGGCATTGACCGGGCACAAAGGGTGGAAGCCCGTCTGGCGTGATCCGGCTCCACAGCCAGACTATGACTATATCGTCGTGGGCGGCGGTGGGCATGGGTTGGCCACGGCCTATTATCTGGCCAAGGAATTCAAACAGGCCCGGATCGCGGTTCTGGAAAAGGGCTATCTTGGCGGTGGCAACGTGGGGCGCAATACCACGATTATCCGGTCAAACTATCTCTTGGATGGCAACGAACCCTTCTATGAATTTTCGCTGAAACTTTGGGAAGGGTTGGAGCAAGACTTCAACTACAACGCCATGGTCAGCCAGCGCGGAATCATCAACCTGATCCACACCGATGCGCAGCGCGATGCCTTTACGCGGCGCGGCAATGGTATGATCCTGAACGGCGCGGATGCCGAGCTTTTGAACCGCGATCAGGTGCGGGCGATGTACCCGTTCCTGAACTTTGACAATGCCCGCTTCCCGATCAAGGGGGCTTTGATGCAGCGGCGCGGTGGCACGGTACGGCATGACGCGGTGGCTTGGGGTTATGCCCGCGGGGCCGACATGCGGGGCGTTGATCTGATTCAGAACTGCGAAGTCACCGGGATGCGGATTGAGAATGGCCGCATTCGGGGTGTCGAAACCACACGCGGTTTTATCGGTGCCAAAAAGGTTGGCGTGGCCGTTGCCGGGTCTTCGTCAAAGGTCATGGCCCATGCTGGAATGCGCCTGCCGATCGAAAGCCATGTCTTGCAAGCCTTTGTAAGCGAGGGGCTCAAGCCCTTTATCGATGGGGTGATGACCTTTGGCGCAGGGCATTTCTATGTCAGCCAGTCCGACAAGGGCGGCCTGGTCTTTGGGGGCGATATTGACGGCTACAACTCTTACGCCCAACGCGGCAACCTGCCGGTGATCGAGGATGTGGCCGAAGGTGGCATGGCCTTGATGCCCGCGATTGGCCGCGCGCGGCTTTTGCGCGCCTGGGGCGGCATCATGGACATGTCGATGGACGGCAGCCCGATCATCGACAAGACCCATGTCGAGGGGCTCTATTTCAACGGTGGCTGGTGCTATGGCGGGTTCAAGGCCACCCCGGCAAGCGGCTGGTGCTTTGCCCATCTGATGGCGAAAGACACGCCGCATCCCACCGCCACGGCCTATCGATTTGATCGTTTCCTGAAAGGGCTGATGATTGACGAAAAGGGCCAAGGCGCCCAGCCGAACCTGCACTAGGAGCATGACATGATTATCAATCATCCGATCCTGGGGCCGCGTGACGCGCAGGAATTCGTTTATCTGGGGGACGCGAACCTCATCAACCGGCCCGATGGTATGACGGCCGGGATCGAGGCGTTCCACGACTATCTTTACAATCGTGACAACCCGGCCGGAGAACATCGCGAGCTTTGGTATCACGAACAAGGCGATCGGTCATGGCTGGTTGTCACGCGAAACACCGTGACGCATGAAATCCTGAAAGTTGAACTGGCCCGCGATGTGGCCAAGGCGCAAGGGCGTTCCAAATGAGCCAGTCAAACCGGATCTCAGGCGGTCAGATCGACCGTTCCAAGACCTTCCGTTTCACATTTGACGGCATGCCTTACACGGGCCACCCCGGCGATACCTTGGCGTCGGCTTTGCTGGCCAATGGGGTTCGGCTGATGGGGCGCTCGTTCAAATACCACCGCCCGCGCGGGCCGATTTCGGCCGGGTCTGAAGAACCGAACGCATTGGTGCAGCTGCGTTCAGGTGCGCGGCAGGAACCGAACACGCGGGCAACGGTGGCGGAATTGTTTGATGGGTTGCAGGCGAGCAGCCAGAACGCCTGGCCCAGCCTGAAGCTGGACGCCATGGCGATCAACGACAAGCTGAACAGCTTTTTCACCGCGGGGTTTTACTACAAAACCTTCATGTGGCCCGCGGCTTTTTGGGAAAAGCTTTATGAACCGATCATCCGTCGCGCGGCGGGTTTGGGCGCGCTGACCCGCGAAGAAGACCCTGATGAATATGACAAGGGCTTTGCGCATTGTGATCTTTTGGTCATTGGCGCAGGCCCTGCCGGTTTGATGGCAGCCCTGACCGCAGGCCGTGCCGGGGCGCGGGTGATCCTTGCGGATGAAGATTTCCGCATGGGTGGGCGGCTGAACGCCGAAAGCCTTGAGGTGGGCGGCAGGGCCGGGGCCGAATGGGCAAGCGCGGTTGTTGCCGAACTCATGTCGATGCCAAACGTGCGGATGATGGCGCGGACGACGGTTGTCGGTGCCTTTGACCACGGGATTTATTCGGTGGTGGAACGGGTCAGTGACCACCTTGCCGTGCCAGAAGCAGGCAAACCGCGCCAGACCCTGTGGCGCATCTATTCCAAACGCGCGATCCTGGCGGGCGGTGCAACCGAGCGCCCGATTGCCTTTGAAAACAACGATCGGCCGGGTATCATGCTGGCAGGCGCCTTGCGCAGCTATGCCAACCGCTGGGGGGTTGCCGTTGGTGACCGGGTCGCGGTTTTCACCAATAACGACGACGGCCTTCGCACCGCGCGCGACCTGCAGTCCAAGGGCGTTGATGTTGCGGCAGTGATCGACAGCCGCGACGGCGGCGATCTGCTGCCCGGTATCCGGCATTTGCAAGGCGCGCAGGTGATCGATTCCGCAGGCCGCCTGGGGCTGAAGTCGGTCACTGTACGGCTTGCCAACGGCAAGACTGAAACCATCGCCTGCACTGCCCTTGGGGTTTCGGGGGGGTGGAACCCGAATGTCAACATCACCTCGCATCACCGCTCGCGTCCAGAATGGCGCGAGGATATTTCGGCCTTTGTGCCGGGTGCCGGTGGCCCTGCGAACCTGACCTCGGTGGGGGCGGCCGGCGGCGCGCTTTCGACCCACGGCGCGCTTGCTACGGGGCAGGCGCAGGCCATTGCGGCCTTGGCCGATCTCGGGTTCACTGCCACCGCAGACACCCTGCCGCAAGCCGAAGATGCGCCCATAGCGGTCAGCCCGCTTTGGTATGTGCATGAGGGCAAGGGACGGGCTTGGATTGACCAGCAAAACGACGTCACGGTCAAAGATGTGAAGCTGGCCCATCAAGAGAACTTCACCTCTGTCGAGCATCTCAAGCGTTATACAACCTTGGGTATGGCGACAGATCAGGGCAAGACCGGCAACGTGCTTGGGATTGCGGTGATGGCAGAGTTGACGGGCCAATCCATTCCGGCAACCGGAACGACAATTTATCGTCCGCCCTATACGCCCGTTGCCATGGGCACGCTTGCCGGTCGCTCGCGCGGCAAAGAGTTCAAGCCCTTCCGCCTGACACCCAGCCACAAATGGGCCAGCGAACAGGGGGCAATCTTTGTCGAGGTTGGCAACTGGCTGCGCACCCAATGGGTGCCAAAGCCGGGCGAGACGACCTGGCGCGAAAGCGTCGATCGCGAGGTTTTGGCAACCCGCAAGTCGGTGGGCATTTGCGACGTGACCACCCTTGGCAAGATTGACATTCAAGGCACTGACGCGGGGGCCTTTCTGGACCGGGTCTATTCCAACACCTTCTCGACCCTGGCCGTCGGCAAGTGCCGGTATGGTCTGATGTTGCGTGAAGATGGCATGGTGTTCGATGATGGCACCACGGCGCGGATGGGCGACAACGAATATGTCATGACCACCACCACCGCCAATGCGGTAACCGTGTTCCGACATCTGGAATATTGCCGCCAGTGCCTGTGGCCTGACATGGACGTGCAAATCATCTCTACCACCGAGGCCTGGGCGCAGTATTCGGTCGCAGGGCCGAATGCGCGGAAACTGCTGCAAAAGATCGTCGATCAAGACATTTCCGACGCCGCCTTCCCCTATATGGGGGCGGGCAATATCACCATCGGCGGTATGCGGGCCCGTCTGTTCCGCATCTCGTTTTCGGGTGAACTGGCTTACGAAGTTGCTGTGCCAACGCGCTATGGCGATGCGCTGATCCGCAAACTGGCTGCGGCCGGGGCCGAATTTGACGCCGTGGTTTATGGTACGGAGGCGCTGGGCGTCATGCGCATCGAAAAAGGCCATGTCGCAGGAGGTGAGTTGAACGGACAATCCACCGCGCTGAACATGGGCCTTGGTAAGATGGTTTCGAAGAAGAAAGACAGCATCGGCATGGTGCTTAGCCAGCGCGAAGGCATGAACAGCGCTGACGGATACCGCCTTGTCGGCGTCAAGCCTGTTGATCCCAACGGGTCGATCTCGGCGGGAAGCCATTTCATGGAAATCGGCGCGCCAGTCGAACTGGCCAGCGATGGGGGGTGGCTTACGTCAAAGGTCTACAGCCCGCACCTGGGCTGTGACATCGCGCTTGGCTATCTGAAAGCGGGTGATCAAAAGATCGGCCGGCGGATGCGTGCCGTCAACTTCCTGACCAAGACTGACACCGAAATTGAAATCGTCAGTCCGCATTTCTTTGACCCTGAGGGGGAGCGTCTTCGTGGCTAATCAATGGCAAGCCCTGACCGCCTTGGGCAACGAGATGGCGGAAGTGGTAGAGATCGGCCCTTACCGGATAGCAGAACGCTTCGACGTGGCTTTGGCCTCGATTGCCATGCGGCGGGGGCAGGACAAGGCCTTTGCGGCGGCGGCAAAGAAGGTCAAGGTTCCGTTGCCCGACCCTGCCCGCCATGAGACCGGATCGCCTTTTTCGGCCTTCTGGGTCGCGCCTGACATGTGGTTTGTGGAGGCCGATTTCGCGACGCATGAAGATATTGTGGCCGCGCTAAAGCCTGCCTTCGGCGATGCCGCTTCGATCACGGAGCAGACGGATGCCTGGGTGCGATTTGATGTCACCGGCGAACGGATGGCGCCGCTGGTTGAGCGTTTGACGAACCTTGATCTTGCAGTGCAGCCCGAAGGCTTTGCCAGCCGCACCATCATCGAACATCTGGGTGTCTATCTGGTCAAACATGGCGCCAACAGCCTGACGCTTTACGGCCCGCGCTCTTCGGCGCAGGGTTTGCTGCACGCGTTGGAGGTTACCGCAAAGTCGGTCGCTTAAACGCCGGTCGCCTTATGTCACAAGCTGCGGAGCAAAATTCCGGTGCTGCCCCCCGCGCCTGAAACGGGGGGCAATAAAAGCGCCTGCGTCATTTGGACATGACTGCAAGGCTTGCCCTATGAAATGTTTCCTTATAGTGAAAATCGCCGTATGATTTGCACCATAAGGTTCAAAGGGCCCACCATGGAAGATCTGAACGACCAACCCGCCCTGCCACGCGGCAAGCCGGTGTTCGACCAAGACCCCCACAGGGTGCGCGAGATATCCGAGCGCAATCTTGAAGCCGCTATTGGCCGTGAAGTGCGGAACTTTCGCCGTCAGCAAAGCATGACCGTGGCCGATCTGGCGCAAATCACGGGCCTGTCGATTGGCATGCTGTCAAAGATCGAAAACGGCAATACCTCACCTTCGCTGACCACATTGCAGGTGTTGAGCCATGCCTTTTCGGTGCCGGTTACGGCCTTCTTTCGCAGCTATGAAGAACGGCGCGAAGCGCAGCACGTCAAAGCGGGCGAGCATATTGAAATTGAACGCCGCGGCACGCGGGCGGGCCACCAATACAACCTTCTGGGCCACGTCGGTTCAAACTCTTCGGGGGTTGTGGTCGAGCCCTATATCATCACCCTGACCACCGAAAGTGACACCTTCCCGGCGTTTCAGCACGAAGGGCTGGAACTGCTGTACATGCTTGAAGGCGAAGTCGAGTATCGCCACGGCGATCAGATTTATCTGCTCAAACCGGGTGATAGCCTGTTTTTTGATGCCGATGCGCCACATGGGCCTGAAACGCTGGTCAAGCTGCCGGCGCGATACCTGTCGGTCATCGCTTATCCGCAGGGCTGAAAATTTGCCAAGGGCCTGCGCGAACCACGCGCCCCCCCCTGATGCCCTGTCACTTGGCCGCATGGTCCCAAACCGCCCTGCGGATGCGCGCGGTTTTGTAGGCATCCATCATCGCCATGGCCCAGACAAAAAGCCCGCCCGCCATCTTGCCCACAAAGCTGGTGTCCGGCGCTGCGGTCTTCAACGTGAAAGCGCCCAAAAGCAGGATGAAGAACACAAAGATCAGCCCCCGTAAGGGCTGGCGGTTCAAAACCTGCCCCATCCCGGGAAGTAACGTGGCGACTGCCAGCACAATGTAAGGGTGGGGCGGTTGTTTCATGTGGCCTCGATCAGCGATTGGCGGAGGGCGAGCAGGGCATCGATCAGGGGGATCAGGTGTTTTCGGTCCAGAGGGGTTTTGCCCAGCTCCGCTTCGCGGAAGATCAGATAGCGGCCGCGTCCGGCCTCTTCAGCAAGAATGACAAGGCGCAGACCCTTGGGTGAAATGACCAGTTCCTTAACTTTTGGATCCGCGAAGAGTTCCAGATGCGGGGCGATAGCGGCAAGGGGCGGCACTTCGGCGGCGTTGTCGCTGCGAATGGCGATGTCGTCTGAAAGGGGGGCGGGGGCCGGCAGCGATTGCGGCAGCCGTGCAAAATGCGAAAACGGCTCTTGCCCGGTGGGGCGGGCCATGATGTCAAGCGTGGCCTTGACCTGCATGGGTTCAGGCAGCGTCAGCATCACCCAAAGGGCGGGCAGCTTGCGGAAGGTAAGACTGTCCTGCACCGCTTGGATGTCAAACGCATGTGGGCCAAGTTTTCCGGTCATCCGCGGCAGGCCTGTTGGCTCTACCCGGGTGGTGACGCTGTCGAAAATGGCGGAAATGTCATTGAAATAGGCGGCGCGTGTGGTCTTGCGCGCAGCTGTTGCTTGCAGGGTTTTCCATGCCAGCCAAAGCAGGGTGAAAGCCAAGGCAGCGGCAAGGGTGGCAAGCGGGGTCATGCGGGTCTTTCAGGGAATTGAGCCGCCCCGGTTAAGGGGCGGCCCAAATATTGTTTGGATTGGGTTCAGTAACCTTGGGGCTTCGGCCAAGGCATGGTGAACTGCGCGCCGCGATCGACAAAGCGGTAACGGCGGAAGTGGAACCACAGCGACACCACGATGTAGAACCCGATCATCGCCACCAATTGCGTCCCGTAGCCAAGGAACACCGCAAAGAAGGTAATCCCGCACAGGCTGAGCAGCACAATCGCAGGCAGCGGGTGGAACGGGTGTTCATAGCCGCGCTTGATCGACCCCATCGGCCATTTCTTGCGGAACAAGATGATGTTCAGCGGCATGAAGGTATATTCCAACAGGCCCGAAAGGATCGAGAAGGTAATGACCTGATCCAACGGCGCACCAAGTGCGAAGATCAGGGCGATCGGCACCAGAAATACGATGGCACGATAAGGCGTACGGTATTTTGGATGCACAGCGCCAAACCATGCAGGCAGGTATTTGTCGCGGCCCATGGCAAACCATGCACGCGACGCGTCGTTGATGCAGCCATTGGCCGAGGCAAGGGTGGCAAAAAGCGTCCCAAAGCCCAAGAACCAGACCAACCCGTTTGAGCCAGAGAGGCGTGCGGTATCAAACAGCGGCGCAACCGATCCATTCACACCGTCGCCCAGAAACTCCCAAGGCAACACACCCGAGCAGACATACCATGTCAGCGTCGCGGCGATGAGCAGGGTCATGATGCCCGCAAGCGTTCCAAACGGCAGTGAGCGCGCGGGTGAGCGAACTTCCTCGGCGGCTTGGGTCGTGCCCTCGATGCCGAGATAGTACCACAAACCAAAGTGCATGGCCGCCAAGACGCCAACCCATCCGTAAGGCAGTTCGTGCCCTTCGAACAATGCCGCGTGCTGCATGATGCCGCCGCCAAGAACGCCGCTGGTGGACAGAAACAGAACCAGAATGGCAGAAAAGGCGATGGCCGTGATGACCAGGTTAAAGGTCAGGGTCGCCAAAACGCCGCGATAGTTCAGCCAGGCCAGGAACATGATGACCAGAATGATGAAGGGTCTTTGGTCTAACTCCCCTTCAAAGCCTGACATGGTGGCGACGACCGAGAACAGATAGCCTGCAGTAATCGCGTTTGCCGCCTCCAGCATGGTATAGGCAAACACCAGATAAAGCCCGACGTTAAAGGCCATCAGCGGGCCGACGATGTGCTTGGCTTGGGTATACTGGCCACCCGCCGCCGCAACGGTAGAGGTGACCTCGGAATCGATCATCGCCACACAGGTGTAAAGGATGCCCGCAAACCAGCAAGCGATCAGCGCCGCATAAGCCCCGCCTTTGCCAACAGCAAAGTTCCAGCCCATGTATTCACCAACCAAAACGATGCCGACACCCAGCGCCCAAACATGGGCCGGTCCCAGCACGCGCAACAGGCCAACCTTGGTGCCATGGGGCCCCATGCCGTCGCGCTCGCCCGAGGTTATGTCAAAATCTGCCATGACGCCCCCCTATCCTTTGTGAGATTCTTCGGTCATGGCCTCAAGCTCGCCTTCGCGCGATGAGGTCAGGACATCTTCGGAATAACTGCTGTCTGTCTTCAGCCAGTCAGCCAGCATGTGAAGGCCGAACAGGGCTGAAAGGCCCCAAGCGGCATATTCAAGGAAATTCCAGGTCTGCATGTTTGCCCCCTATTTCTGGCCGAATTTTTCAGAGATGACTTCGCGGTATTCCGCCTCGGAAAACTTCAGCATCAGGAAATAGTAGGCGACGATCACGACGATCATGGTGATCAGCGCCCCCGTGGTGAAGCTATAGTCAAAGCGCGCAAGAATCAGGTCATGCGCGGTTTCGGGGGTGTAGCCCAGGGCCTCGTATTGGCCAGCCTGGACTGCGTTTTGACCAAGACTTTCCCATGTGGGGTTCTCGACCGGGGTGGTGACTTCTTTGGCGTCACCGGCCATGTTCAGCCACAGCGGCACGAACAGCGCACCAACCGTCAGGGCAACCAGAACGATCACATCGAACAGTTGGCTGAGCTTGCCTTGTTTCGGGGGAACATAATGCGACATGTTACTTCCCCCGTGCTTCATCTAGGAATTTGATATCAAGACCATACATGAAGTCCCGGTCTTCACGATAATGGCGCAACATGGCCAGAATGGCAGCCGTGTTGAACAGCAAGACGACCGCGCCCGCGCAAAGCAGGATGGTGCGGGCGGCACCTGAAGGTGCAAGGTTCCAGGTTGCAAGCGCGACGAAGATGATCGCGAACCAAAGGCCAATGACAAACGTCCATGCCACCATGACATCACGTTTGTGCATCGCCTCAATCCGTTGACTAAGGTCTGACACGTTTCCCTCCCAAGGCCCTTTTGCTTTGTCGGAACTGGCGGGGCCGCGACGCCGTTTCTCTGTCCGGCAAATTTGTTTTCTATAAGGAAAGCCGGGTGCGGCATTCTGTCAAGAAAAACCTGCCTAAAGATTGGGCGTTTCTAAATTTATTTTCGAGTGGTGAAAAAAGTTTCTTCACAGTTGAATGGTGGAATCTTCGGTGCTAGCGTCAGCGTTAAGCTCATCAAAGGAGGCGAATCCATGTGCGGAATCGTTGGGTTGTTCTTGAAAGACCCAAAACTGGAACCCCAGCTGGGGGCCATGCTAACCGATATGCTCATCACCATGACCGACCGAGGGCCCGATTCCGCTGGAATCGCGATCTATTCCTCGGCGGGCAAGGGGCTGGGCAAGATCACGGTGCAGTCTGCCAACCCAGAAGTCGACTTCAAGGGTCTGGACGGCGATCTGAAAGCGGCCATCGGCGCGCCGGTGGCGATGCTGGTCAAATCCACCCATGCGGTCATGGAAGTTCCGCTGGGCCAGTTGGACGCCGCGCGTTCGGCGCTGACCCATCTGCGCCCCGGGATCAAGATCATGTCCTCGGGCGAGAATATCGAGATTTTCAAAGAGGTCGGCCTTCCAAAGGATGTGGCGGCCCGCTTTGAAGTTGCAAAGATGCATGGCACGCATGGCATCGGGCACACCCGGATGGCGACCGAGTCGGCAGTAACGACCATGGGCGCGCACCCGTTTTCCACCGGTCCGGACCAATGCCTTGTGCACAACGGCAGCCTGTCCAACCACAACGGCGTGCGGCGTGAGCTGAAGCGTCTGGGCATGACATTCGAGACGGAAAACGACACGGAGGTCGGCGCGGCCTTCATCAGCCACAAACTGCAAACCGGCGAAACCCTTGGCAACGCGCTTGAAGCGACACTGACCGATCTGGACGGGTTCTTCACCTTTGTCGTTGGCACCCATAACGGCTTGGGCGTGGTGCGCGATCCCATCGCCTGCAAGCCCGCCGTCATGGCCGAAACCGATCAATACGTGGCTTTTGGCAGCGA
>JAIOXV010000030.1 GCA_021741465.1 Paracoccaceae bacterium | reverse complement strand
GCCGACTTTTTGCATTGCGTCTGCGATCTGACGACCGATTTCAGCTTCGCCATTGGCCGAGATGGTGCCGACTTGGGCAACTTCAGCCGAATCCTTGACAGGGCGCGACGCGGCTTTGATGGCGGCGACAACCTTGGCGGTGGCCAGATCGATGCCGCGCTTGAGGTCCATCGGGTTCATCCCGGCGGCCACGGCCTTCATGCCTTCTTTGACGATGGCTTGGGCCAGAACGGTGGCGGTGGTGGTGCCGTCGCCAGCTTCGTCATTGGTGCGGGAAGCGACTTCCTTCACCATCTGCGCGCCCATGTTCTCGAACTTGTCAGCCAGTTCGATTTCCTTGGCAACCGTCACACCGTCTTTGGTGATGCGCGGGGCGCCGAAGGATTTGTCGATCACCACGTTGCGGCCTTTGGGGCCGAGGGTAACCTTGACAGCATCAGCAAGGATGTTCACGCCGCGCAGCATGCGGTCGCGGGCATCGGTATCAAAACGAACTTCTTTCGCACCCATAGTGCTACTCCTTCAGATCTGGTTTCGTGGGGTGCGCGTGGCGCACCGGACGGGAGGGCAAGCGATTAGGAGATGATCCCCATGATATCGCTTTCCTTCATGATCAGCAGTTCTTCGCCGTTCAGCGTGACTTCGGTGCCCGACCATTTGCCGAACAGAACCTTGTCGCCAGCCTTGACCGACATTGCGATCAGCTCGCCCGAATCCTTCCGCGCGCCTTCGCCAACGGCAACAATTTCGCCCTCGGCGGGCTTTTCTTTGGCGCTATCGGGGATGATAAGCCCGCCCTTGGTCTTTTCTTCGGACTGGACGCGGCGCACGACAACGCGGTCGTGAAGCGGTTTAAAAGCCATCTGGTAACACTCCTTTGGGTTTCCAGGTTTGATTGGGATTAGCACTCAGCTTTGATGAGTGCTAACGAGGCATGAATTAGGCATTGGTTGCAGCAGAGTCAACGCCAGAGCGTGAAAAATTCTCTGGGCCTGACACCGGCTTTCCCCTTGGCCTTGCAGGCGGCGCATGCCACGTTGGTCTGCGCGGCCAATCGCGCCACCTGCCAGATGCCTGCCCAATCCCCTGCCATCCACCGAGTGTTCAATGTTTCTTCGTATCGCGCCAATTGTCTTGTGTCTTCTGGGCCTTGGCCTGCCCGCGGGGGCGGATTGTGCGGGGAAAAACCTGCTTGACGCGATGGATGCGGGCGAACGCGCGGCGGTCTTGCAAAACGCCCATGCGGTGCCTTTTGCCCAAGGCAATTTCTGGCGCGCCACACGGAACGGTCAGGATATCACCCTGATCGGCACCTATCACATGGATGATCCGCGCCATGATGAAACCCTGGCGCGGCTGGGACCGGATCTGGACCGGGCGACAACCCTGTTGGTTGAAGCCGGGCCAGACGAAATGGCGGCGTTGAAGGACCGGATCGGCAGGGAACCTGATCTGATGGTCATCACCAATGGCCCGACCCTTGCCGAACAGTTTCCCGCCGAGGTGTGGGAAAAGCTGTCGGATGCGATGCGCTTGCGCGGGGTGCCGCCTTTCATGGCGGCCAAGATGCAGCCCTGGTATCTTTCGATGATCCTGTCGATCCCGCCTTGCGCCTTGCAGGAGATGGGCGAAGATCGCGGCTTGGATGCGCTGATCGTCGCGGTCGCGACGGCGCGCGGCCTGCCCATTGCCGCGCTGGAGCCCTATGACACGATCTTTGACATATTCGACGCCATGCCGGACGAGGACCAGCTTTCGATGATAACCGCCGCCCTTGCGCTGGCGGATCAGTCCGAAGACATGTCGGTTACCATGGCGGACAGCTATTTTGCCGAAGAACCCCGGCTGATCTGGGAGTTGAGCCGCGCCCAGGCGCTGAAGCTGGAAGGCTATAGCCCCGAACGGGTGGCCCATGAGTTTGACATCATGGAAGACGCGATGATGACACGGCGCAATCGGGCCTGGATCCCGGTTCTGACAGAGGCCGCCGCAAAAGGTCCGGTGCTGGCCGCCTTTGGCGCGCTGCACCTGTCGGGGCCTGACGGGGTCTTGGCGCTTTTGGCCGCGGAAGGCTTTACGCTGGAACGGCAGGACTTCCGATGATTTTGCAAGGCCACCGTCTTGCCCGGCTTTTCGTACTGGATTTCGGCCTTTTCGATGTGGGGCCGGGCAAACGGCTGATCGGCATTCCCGGCTTTCTGGCGCAAACCGATCGCGGCGCGAATGTGCTGATTGATACGGGGTTTGATCCGGCCTATGCCCGCGACTATGGCGCAACCGATGCGCGCGATGGGCTTTCGGACTTTGGCAGGTTGATTGATTTCAGCGCCACCCAAACCCTGGCCGGGCAATTGGCCCGAATTGGGGCTTTCGCCCGCCGACATGACCCTGTGCGTGTTGTCACATGGCCATATCGACCATATGGGCGGGCTGCCTGCGCTGTCTTGCCCGATCTGGGTTGGGGCAGCGGAACTGGCCGCACCGCCGATCTATTGGGGCAAGGGCGCGCCTTTCGGCTGGCCGGCCGGGCAGTGCCATCCGGTGCAGGGCGACATGGGCCTTTGCGAGGGCCTGCGCCTGATCGCCACCCCCGGCCATACGCCGGGCCATCTTTCGGCGCATCTGACGCTGCCCGATGGGCGGCAGGTGATCTTGGCGGCGGATGCGATCAACCGCATCTCGGAACCCGACGAAGGTTTTGGCGATGCGATGGACCCTGTCGCCGCCATGGACAGCTTTCGCAGGTTGGACCGGCTTGCCGCGGCAACAGGGGCGGTGATCTTGTACGGCCATGAACCCAGCCAATGGTCGGGCCTGCCCAAAGCGCCGCAGCCCTATTGATGGACCGCAGGGCGCTGCTAATGTTGTTCGGAGCAACGCTTGCCTGGAGCACCTCTGGGCTGTTTGCGCGGGCAATCGCGCTGGACACCCCGACCGTCATCTTGTGGCGCGGGCTGGCCGGGGCGGGGGGGCTGTTGGTGACGCTGGTGGTGATGAAAGGCTGGGGCGGGCTGGCCGATTTTGGCCGCCTTGGCCGGGCGGGCTGGCTTTACGCCCTGTGTTCGGGCGTGGGAATGCTGCTTTTCGTCGGCTCGTTGAAGGCGACCACCACCGCCCATGTAGCAATCATTTATGCACCCGTGCCTTTTGCCGCCGCCGCCTTGGGCTGGCTGGTGCTGCGCGAAAGGCCAAGCCGGGCGGCGGTTGTGGCCTCGGGTCTGGCCTTGACGGGGTCGGTGGTGATGGTCGGGCTTGGCGGGGATGGGCGATGGCAGGGCGATCTGATGGCGCTGGGAATGGTGGCCGCCATGGCGGCGATCATCGTGATCGCCCGCGCCCGGCCCGAAATGCCCGCATTGGCCGCCGGAATCGTGTCGGCGATCTGGGCGCCTCTGGCCTGCGTGCCCTTCGCCTCGCTTGCCGGGATTACCGTTGAAAATGTTGCGATGATGTTTGCCTTCGGGCTGGTCAACTCCACCCTTGGATTTGCGCTTTTCGTCTATGGCTCGCGCAGGGCCGCGCCGGTGGTGACGGGGTTGATGGGGGCACTGGAAACCCCGCTGACGCCGCTTTGGGTCTGGCTGATCTTTGCGGAAACCCCGTCAACCGCCACATTGGCGGGGGGTGGGGTCGTGATGCTGGCGGTCGGATGGTTCATCCTGACCGAAAGCCGGGCGCAGGCACGCTGACCTGCTGTTGCTGCGGCGCAGCATTTTGCCACAGTCAGGCCATGCCCCCCGTGACAAAGCCCGGACCCAGGCCTATAAGCCGCGCTAAATCGTCCTTCCTGAGGTATTCCCAATGACCACGCTTGTTTTCGGCCACAAATCCCCCGACACCGATTCCACCGGCTCGCCCATTGTTTGGGCCTGGTATCTGTCCGAGGTGAAGAACACCCCGGCCAAAGCCGTTTTGTTGGGCGAACCCAACACGGAAGCGGCATTCATGCTGCGCCATTGGGGTCTGGAAAAGCCGGCCATCATCGCCGATGTGACGGCAGACGATATGGTTGTGATCGTGGACACCAACAACCCGGCCGAACTGCCGCCCTCGATCAACGATGCCAAGATCCAAGCGATCATCGACCACCACATGCTGGTTGGCGGCATCAAGACCAAGACCCCGATCGACATCACCATCCGCCCCCTGGCCTGTACCGCCACCATCATGCATGATCTGATGGGCGCCGATCTGGACAAGGCGCCGAAGGCCATCAAGGGCGCGATGCTGACCTGCATTCTGTCGGACACGCTGGAGTTCCGCAGCCCCACCACCACCGCCCATGACCGCGCCGTGGCCGAAAAGCTGGCCGCCGATCTGGGGGTGAATGTTTCGGAATTCGCCGCCCAGATGTTTGCCGCCAAGTCGGACGTCTCCAGCTTCTCGGACGCGGAACTTCTGCGTATGGACAGCAAGGAATACAACGTCGCCGGCAAGGAACTGCGCGTGTCGGTTCTGGAAACCACCTCTCCCGCCGTGGTGCTGGACCGTAAGGCCAGCCTGATGGCGTCGATGGTTGGTGTGGCGAAAGAAGACGGTGCCGATCAGGTGCTTTTGTTCGTTATCGACATCTTGAAAGAAGAAGCCACCCTGCTGGTGCCGAACGATCTGGTCAAGCAAATGGCCGAAGCTTCGTTCGGCGTGAAGGTTTCGGGCGACACAGTGGTGATCCCCGGCCTGATGAGCCGCAAAAAGCAGATCATCCCGGCCCTGAAGCTGTAAGCGCCGCGCGATCAGATGATATGGCCGGGCCCCGTGCCCGGCCTTTTTCTTTGCCGCCCGACCCGCTACACCCGTGCCAAACCCAAGAGGCCCCCATGACCCAGATCATCCCCGCCCTTTCTGCCCTTACTGGCCGCTATGACGCGGTGTTCTGCGATCTGTGGGGCTGTTTGCACAATGGCAAGACCGCCTTTCCCGCGGCCGTTTCCGCCTTGCAGGCGTTTCGCGCGGCGGGCGGCAAGGTAGCGCTGGTCACCAATGCCCCGCGCCCCAATGCCACGGTGATCGCGCAGCTGGATCGCATGGGCGTGCCGCGCGATGCCTGGGATGTGGTGGTATCATCTGGCGATGCGGCGCAATCGGCCATGCTGGCGGGGGCCGTGGGGCGCAAGGTGTTTCACATCGGCGCGGTCAAGGATGAGGATTTCTTCACCGACCTGCCCGATGGCGCCATTGCCCCCGAACGGGTTGGCCTGCTGGAGGCCGAGGGCATTGTCTGCACCGGTCTTGAAGATGACCTGACAGAAACACCGGACGACTATCGCGCCCAGCTTTTATTGGGCAAGACCCGCGGCCTGACCATGCTGTGCGCCAACCCCGATATTGTGGTCGACATGGGCGACAAGCGGGTTTTCTGCGCCGGCGCGATTGCCGGGGCCTATGAAGACATGGGCGGCAGCGCGCTTTATTTCGGCAAACCTCATCCGCCGATCTATGATCTTGCCCGGCGGCGGCTGGCGATGGATGACGCGCGCAACCTGTGCGTGGGCGATGGCATTGGCACCGATATTGCCGGCGGCATGGGCGAAGGGCTGGACACGCTGTTCATCACCGGGGGGCTGGCCGCCGAGGCCTTCGGCCCCGATATCGCCAACCCCGACAGCGCTCTGCTTGAGGCATGGTTGGCCGACCGCCAGATCTATCCGACCTTTTCGATGGGCTATCTGCGCTGACCATCCGGCGCGGCGTTGTAACAAAATTGCGCCGTTCGTCGCATTTGTGAACGAAAGCTTCGCGTTCATGTTGTGCCGCAATGCGGCAGCGGCTATGCTGCACAGCAACAGAACCGGGAATCACCCTATGCTGGACAATATGCCCCGCGGCACCATCTGCATCGAAGACCTTGAGATCGGCATGACGCGCAATCTGCGCAAGGTCGTGACCGACCGCGACATCGAGTTGTTTGCCGAAGTCTCGACCGACCGCAACCCGGTGCATCTGGATGACGCCTATGCGCAGGACACCATTTTTCAGGGCCGCATCGCCCATGGAATGCTGACCGCAGGGCTGATTTCGGCGGTGATCGGGGAACAGCTTCCCGGCCATGGCACGGTCTATCTTGGCCAAAGCCTGAAGTTCATGGCCCCCGTGCGGCCCGGCGACACGGTGGAAGCGGTGGTCAAGGTCACGGCAATTGACCATTCGCGCCGGCGTGTGACCCTTGAAACCCACTGCGCGGTGGGCAATACGGTGGTTCTGAAGGGCGAAGCGCTGGTTCTGGCGCCAAGCCGCAAGTTCGACTGACGGCAAAGACGGGCGCGGCCCCGTCATGACGGGGCAAGATGCAGGTTTTCAAGGATTGGAACGCGATTGCGGCCGCTGCCCGTGGCAGTTCGGTTGCGATGGGCAATTTCGACGGGGTGCATCTGGGCCACCAATCGGTCATTGCGCTTGCCCGCTGTGCGGCCCCTTTGGGCGTTGTCACCTTTGAACCCCACCCGCGCGAATTTTTCTCGCCCGGTGCCGCGCCTTTCCGGCTGATGAATGCCGAAGCACGCGCAAACCGTCTGGCAAAGCTTGGCGTGCAAAACCTGTTCGAACTGCCCTTCACCCCGCAGATGGCGGCCTTTTCCCCCGAGGATTTTGCCCGCGATGTTCTGGCGGGGGGGCTTGGGGTGTCGCATGTGGTGGTGGGGTCGGATTTCTGCTTTGGCGCGGGGCGCAAGGGCAAGGCGGCCGATCTTGCCGCCATGGGGCGTGAGATGGGGTTTGAGGTGACGATTGCCGAGCTGATCTTGCATGGCAGTCGCGAAATATCGTCGACCGCGATTCGCCAGGCGCTGGCGGTTGGCAACCCGCGCGAAGCCGCCGCAATGCTGGGCCATTGGCACCGCATTGAAGGTGAGGTGATCCACGGCGAAAAGCGGGGCCGCGAGCTGAACTTTCCCACCGCCAACATGAGCGTGGCCGGTCTGCATCTGCCGCGCTTCGGGGTTTATGCCGTGAAGGTCGATGTGCTGAGCGGGCCGCAAGCGGGCAGCTATCTGGGTGCCGCCAGCCTTGGGGTGCGGCCACATTTCGGCGGTGCCGCCCCCAATCTTGAGACCTATCTTTTTGATTTCACGGGCGATCTTTACGGCCAACACCTGTCGGTTGCCTTGGTGGACTATCTGCGCCCGGAGTTGAAATTTGACGGGCTGCAAAGCCTGTTGGACCAGATGGCCGCCGATTGCGATCAGGCACGCGCGATCTTGGCAGGCGTTTGATCCCGCCCGACAAGACTGCGAACAGCCCCTTCCCTTTTCCCGCCCAAAGCGCCAGTTTGCCGCCATGGAAAACATGCGCCCCCGGTTTTGGGAAACCATCCCGCTGAAGAAGATGACCGCCACCGAATGGGAGGCGCTGTGTGATGGCTGCGGCAAATGCTGCCTGAACAAGATCGAATATGAAGACACGGGCGAGGTGGAATATACCCGCGTCGCCTGTCGTCTGTTGGATGATGCGACCTGTCGCTGCGGCGATTATGCCAACCGCTTTGCCCATGTGCCCGAATGCATCCGGCTGAACCCGAAAACCATTCCGCGCATCGCCTATTGGTTGCCTGCGAGCTGCGCCTACAAGCTGTTGCAGCAGGGCAAACCCCTGCCCGAGTGGCATCCTTTGGTCACGGGCGACCCGCTGAGCACGCATAAATCCGGCAATTCGATGCGCAACAAGACGGTGTCCGAAGCGGCGGTGTCGGAAGACGACTGGGACGACTACGTCTTTCAAGAGGAAATTTGAATGTGGTTCACCTCGGATAATGCCAGCGGCGCGGCGCCGGAAATCATGGCGGCAGTGCAAGCCGCCAATGCAGGTTATGCGCGCAGCTACGGTGCAGATGCGCTGATGGATCAGGTGCGCGCCCAGATCCGCGCCGCGTTTGAAGCCCCCGAGGCGGCGGTTTATCTGGTGGCCACCGGCACCGTGGCCAATGCGCTGTCACTGGCCATAAGCTGCCCGCCCTGGGGCGCGGTTTTCTGCCATACCCACGCGCATATTGCCGAAGACGAATGCGGCGCACCCGAGTTTTACATGCACGGGGCAAAGCTGGTGCTGGTGGCGGGCGATCATGGCAAGATGGACCCGGCCGCGCTGAGCATGGCGATTGAAAAGGCCAAGGGGTCTGGCGTGCATGGCGTGCAGCCCGCGGCGGTTTCGATCACCAATGTGACCGAAGCAGGCACGGTTTATTCCGTGGCCGAGGTTGCCGCCTTGGCCGCCATTGGCCGCGCCCATGGTCTTGCCGTTCATCTGGACGGCGCGCGGTTTGCCAACGCCCTTGTGGCAACCGGGGCAACCCCTGCCGAGATGACATGGAAGGCCGGGATCGACGTGCTGTCCTTTGGCGGTACCAAGAACGGCTGCATGGGCGTGGAAGCGGTGGTGATCTTTGATCCTGCCAAGGCTTGGGAATTCGAATTGCGCCGCAAGCGCGGCGGGCATCTTGCCTCAAAGCATCGGTTCTTGTCGGCGCAGATGACCGGCTATCTGGAGGACGGACTTTGGCTGCGCCTTGCCGCCCATGCCAATGCCATGGGCGCGCGGATGACGCGGGGGCTTTCCCAGATGCCCGATGTGGCGCTGGTGCATCCGGTTGGGGCGAATATCTTGTTCCCCGAATGGGGTTTGGGCACCCATGCCCGGCTTGAAGCGGCGGGCGCGGCCTATTACCCGTTCACGGCCCCCGCCGGGCGCGAACGCGCGCGTCTTGTCACCAGCTGGAGCACGACCGAAGCAGATGTCGACAATTTCCTGACCGCCTTGCGCGGCTAAGCTGCGTCAAGGTGGGCTTGCACCACGGGGGCAACCTCGGCGGCGTGGCTGATCGGCAGCATGTGGCCAGCCCCAGCGATTTCAACCGATCTGGCCCGCGGCAGGCGGGCAGACAGGGCACGGTTCACGGCTGCAATGATGGGCGGGCTTTTCTGTCCTTGCAACAGCAAGACCGGCATCGTCAGCCCTTCAAGTCGCCCCGGCGCAAGGAGGCCGGGTGCATCCTCCAAAATCACATTCCACGGCGCGGTGATAAGGTGAATGCGGTCGGACATATAGCTTTGCATGCGCGGCGAAAGGCTGTCAAAGCCCGCATCCCCCCCCCACATGGCATGGAACTGGCGCGCAGCCTCGATCTTGTCGCCCAAGGCCACCAGCCCACCAAAGGCGCGGTGGTCTTCGATGAAACCGCCCCAAGCCGGGTCTTGCGCGGCTTTGGCGGCGGCAAACAAAACCGGCTCGATCAGGGTGAGTGAGCGCACCAGCTCTGGCCGTTCCAGTGCCAGCCGCAGGGCAACGGTACCACCGAATGAGTGGCCAATGATATCAACCACTTGCCCGTCGATTGCCGCCAAAGCCTGTTCGGTTGCAGCGGCGTGATAATCGCTGAGGCCATCCCAATCAGGCGCCTTGCCATGGCCCATCAGATCGGGGGCATTCAACGAAACGCCGGGCAAAAGCTGCGACAGGGCGGTGAAAGCTCCACCATGGGCAAGGCTGCAGTGCAGCGCCAGAACCGGGCGCGTTTCCATGTGCGGCGACATTCAAAGCTTTCCTGAAAGGTGCAGATCAAGGTCGTCCAGCCGGTCCTGACCCCAGAACATTTCCGCGCCGACAACAAAGAAGGGCACGCCAAAGACCCCACGACCAACCGCGTCTTCCAGATTGGCCGCATAGGTATCGGCGGCCATCAGCATGCCCTTGTCGGCAGTGTTGGCGTCAAAGCCATGGGCCACAAGCGCCGCGCGGATCACCTCATCGTCGGAAATGTCGCGGCCTTCGGCCCACATGGCACGCGACAAGCTGGCGACAAATCCGTCCAGATCTCCCCCTCCGGCCTTTTGCGCGGCAATCACCGCGTAAGAGGCGGGCGCGGGGTTTGCGCCGCCGAACATCGGCTGGGGGTCAAAGGGGAGGCCAAGCTTGCGGGCCTGCCGGGCACGGTCTTGCGCAGAATAGGCATTGCGCGAGGGATGCCGTTCGGCGCGGACCTTGCCACCGGTGCGGCCAAAAAGCTGGGCGACATCAAGCGGGCGATAGACCAGTCTCGCCCCATGGCGCGCCGCAATGTCGGCCGGCCGGGTGCCGGCAAGATAGACAAAGGGCGATTGAAGCGTCAAAAAATAGTCAATCTGCGCCATTTGGCCCGCCCTGCTGTCCCGTGAACTTTCCCAAACCCTAACCGGGTGATAAGCGGTGTCAACGCCCCGAATCTCTTGCCAGATTCGCAACTGCCAGAGGACAACATGCCCCCCATCACAGAACCCAAGCTCATTTCGGGCAATGCCAACCTTTCCTTGGCCAAAGGCATCGCCCGGCGCATGTCGATGCACCGCGGAATGAGCGTCAATCTGGTGGATGCGCGGGTCGAACGGTTCAACGACCAAGAGATTTTCGTTGAGGTCTACGAGAACGTGCGCGGCGAGGATATGTATATCATCCAGCCCACCTCGAACCCGGCCAACGACAACCTGATGGAACTTCTTATAATGACCGACGCGCTGCGCCGCTCGTCGGCAGACCGGATCACGGCTGTTATCCCCTATTTCGGCTATGCCCGCCAAGACCGCCGCGCCAAGGCCCGCACGCCGATCTCGGCAAAGCTGGTGGCCAACCTTCTGACCGAAGCCGGGGTTGACCGGGTTTTGACGCTGGACCTGCACGCAGCCCAGATTCAGGGCTTTTTCGACATTCCGGTGGATAACCTTTACGCCAGCCCGATCTTTGCCCTGGATATCGAACATAATTTCAAAGGCCAGATGCAGGATTTGATGGTCGTGTCACCGGATGTCGGCGGCGTGGCGCGGGCGCGCGAATTGGCCAAGCGGATCAATGCGCCTTTGGCCATTGTCGACAAGCGCCGCGAAAAGGCTGGCGAGATTGCCGGCATGACGGTGATCGGCGATGTTTCGGGCAAGAAATGCATCATCGTTGACGACATCTGCGACACTGCGGGCACGCTGTGCAAAGCCGCTGAAGTGCTGATCGAAAACGGCGCTGTTGAGGTGCATTCCTATATCACCCACGGCGTGCTGTCGGGGCCTGCGGTCGAGCGGGTGACGAATTCGGTGATGAAATCGCTGGTTATCACCGACAGCATCGAACCGACCGAAGCTGTGAAGGCCTGCCCCAATATCCGCATCGTGCCAACCGGCCCGATCTTTGCCCAGGCGATCCTGAACATCTGGGGTGGCATGTCGGTTTCATCGCTGTTTGAAACCGAAACCCTGACCCCGATCTATGAAGGCATGTATCCGCGCGGGTGATCCCGGCGGGGGGGGGTTAGTAAAGCTCCCAATCCTCTTCATCCCGAACCGCCCCAATCGCAATCCAATCGGCGCGGATGCGGGCGACGCGGGTGTCGGCCCAGGTGCGGAACACCAGGTGAAACCCCTTTGCGGTGATCTTTTCCGCCACCAGATCCGCCCGTGCGTTATGGGCGTGGTCGGTATCCCACATCGAGATCGACACCATCACCGACGGGGGCGCGGAAAAGGGTTCCTTGAAGCTGATGACATGGCGGCTTTCGCGGTCGTCCTTGCCGGTCCACATGACGCCACCATCGGCATAATCGGAAAACAGGACGCGGCTGCCCTGTTCAATTCCAACCGTGCCTGAAGATATGCGCTTCATTCAAAATCCATTTTGTACACTGTCGATTACTACACAAATTTGTCGATAAAAGGACAAGAAATGACAAAGGCCCCGCCGAAACGGGGCCTTTGAAAGGTTTTAACCTGCTTACTGACCGACAGCGGCGCGCAGCGCCACCAGATCGGCCATCGCCTTGTCGGCGGCGTCCTTGTCAGAGGCAACCGCGGTTGCTTCCGAAGCGTCCGCAATCAGCTGGTCCAGCAGCGCCGGGGTCACTTCGTCCAACGGCACGGCGCGTTCGGCCAGAACCGATACGCCGGTTGCGCTGATCTCGGCAAAGCCGCCGGTCACGACATAGGATTTTGCCCCTTCGTTCGACACCGCTTTCAGGATGCCGGGACGCAGGGTGGTGATGGTGGGGGCATGCCCCTCCATCGCCGTCAGGTCGCCATCAGCGCCGGGAATCTGCACCTCGGACGCCTGAACCGAGGCCAGGCGCCGCTCGGGCGAGACGAGATCGAATTGCAGATTGCCTGCCATGATCCCCCCTTACGCCGCTGCCGCAGCGAGTTTCTGAGCCTTGGCTTTCACGTCTTCGATGCCGCCGACCATGTAGAAGGCCGCTTCGGGCAGGTGGTCATATTCGCCCGCCACAACCGCCTTGAACGAGGCGATGGTGACATCCAAGGGAACCTGAACGCCGTCTGAGCCGGTGAAGACCTTTGCCACGTCGAAGGGCTGCGACAGGAAGCGCTGGATCTTGCGCGCGCGGGCCACCGTCAGTTTGTCTTCTTCGGACAGTTCGTCCATGCCAAGGATGGCGATGATGTCCTGCAGCGACTTATAGCGCTGAAGCACACCCTGAACCGAACGGGCCACGGCGTAGTGTTCGTCCCCGATAACGGCCGGGTCCAACAGACGCGAGGTTGAGTCGAGTGGGTCAACGGCCGGGTAGATGCCCAGTTCCGAGATCGCACGCGACAGAACGGTGGTTGCGTCCAAGTGGGCAAACGAGGTTGCCGGCGCAGGGTCGGTCAAGTCATCGGCCGGAACGTAGATGGCCTGCACGGACGTGATCGAGCCTGCCTTGGTCGAGGTGATACGTTCTTGCAGCGCGCCCATGTCGGTGGCCAGCGTCGGCTGGTAGCCCACGGCCGACGGGATACGCCCCAGAAGTGCGGACACTTCGGAACCGGCTTGGGTAAAGCGGAAGATGTTGTCGACGAAAAACAGAACGTCGGTGCCCGACTGGTCACGGAACTGTTCGGCCAGCGTCAGACCCGACAGAGCCACGCGCAGACGTGCGCCCGGCGGTTCGTTCATCTGACCGTAAACAAGGGCCACTTTCGATTTGGTCATGTCTTCCAGGTTGATAACCCCGGATTCGATCATTTCGTGGTAAAGGTCGTTGCCTTCACGGGTCCGTTCACCCACGCCTGCGAACACGGAAAAGCCCGAGTGCACTTTGGCGATGTTGTTGATGAGTTCCATGATGAGAACGGTCTTGCCCACACCAGCGCCGCCGAACAGGCCGATCTTGCCGCCCTTGGCATAGGGTGCCAGCAGGTCGATCACCTTGATGCCGGTCACCAGAACCTGGGATTCGGTTGCCTGCTCCGAGAAGGAGGGGGCTTTTTGGTGGATCGAGCGGGTCTCGGTGGCGTTGATCGGGCCTTTTTCGTCAACCGGTTCGCCGATGACGTTCAGGATGCGGCCAAGGGTGGCGTCGCCGACCGGCACCTGAATGGGTGCACCGGTGTCCGAAACCGGAGCCCCGCGCACGAGCCCTTCGGTGGCGTCCATTGCAATGGTACGCACGGTGTTTTCGCCAAGGTGCTGGGCCACTTCAAGCACCAGCTTCTTGCCGTTGTTGTCGGTGATCAGCGCGTTCAGAATCGCGGGAAGCGCGCCTTCGAACTGCACGTCAACCACGGCGCCGATGATTTGGGTCACCTTGCCTGCGGCTTTGGCCGCGGCAGCAGTCGCTTTCGTTGCTCTTGCCATTTACGTTTCTCCGATTCGTCAGAGCGCTTCCGCGCCCGAAATGATTTCGATAAGCTCTTTGGTGATCGCAGCCTGACGCGAACGGTTATAGATCGTCGTGTACTTGGTGATCATATCGCCTGCGTTGCGGGTGGCGTTGTCCATGGCGGACATCCGCGCGCCTTGCTCTGAGGCACCATTTTCCAAAAGAGCCGTGAAGACCTGTGTGGCCACGCCCCGCGGCAGAAGATCGGCCAGAATGGCCTCTTCGCTGGGTTCATAGTCATACTGGGCCGAAGCGCCCGCTTGTTCAAACACCGCAGGAATGACCTGCTGTGCCGTCGGGATCTGGCTGATCACCGACTGGAAGCGGTTGAAGAACAGCGTCACCACATCACATTCGCCAGCTTCAAAGCGGGCCAGAATGTCACGGGCAATACCTTGGGCATTGCTATAGCCCATGCGCTTCACGTCGCTAAGATCGACATGGCCGACGAAATGCGCGCCAAGGTCGCGGCGCAGCTGTTCGCGGCCCTTCTTGCCGACTGTCAGGATCTTCACCGTCTTGCCGCTGGCCATAAGCTCGTTTGCACGGGCGCGGGCAAGCCGGACGATGGTCGAGTTGAAGCCACCGCAAAGGCCACGCTCGGCGGTCATGACGACCAGAAGATGCACCTTGTCCGAGCCGTTGCCGATCAAGAGTTTGGGTGCGCTTTCCGATTTGCCGACCCCGGCCGCAAGCCCTGCCATGACGGCAGACATGCGTTCGGCATAGGGGCGGGCAGCCTCGGCGGCGTCCTGCGCACGGCGCAGTTTTGCCGCAGAGACCATCTGCATCGCTTTGGTGATCTTACGGGTGTTCTTAACACTCGCGATCTTGTTTTTTAGGTCCTTAAGGCTGGGCATGTGCCTTCTCCTTCAGGGCCGGTTACGCGAAGTCTTTGGCGAATGCCGCGATCTCAGCTGCGATGGCTTTCTCCAGATCGCCCGAAACTTTACGGTCGTTCTTGGTGATGTCTTCCAACAGGGCTTTGCCGGTGGTGCGCAGGTGCTTGAGCAAGCCAGCCTCGAAACGGCCGATGTCCTTGACCGCAACCTTGTCCAGCGCGCCCGAGGTGCCGGCGTAGATCACGCAGACAATCTCGGCGTTGGTCATGGGCGAGTACTGGTTTTGCTTCATCAGCTCGGTCAGACGCGCACCACGGTTCAGCAAAGCCTGGGTCGAGGCGTCGAGGTCAGAGCCGAACTGGGCAAAGGCCGCCATTTCGCGGTACTGCGCCAGTTCCAGCTTCACCTTGCCAGCCACCGATTTCATGGCGTTGGTTTGTGCCGAAGAGCCCACACGCGACACCGACAGACCGGTGTTCACGGCCGGGCGGATGCCTTGGTAGAACAGTTCGGTTTCCAGGAAGATCTGGCCGTCGGTGATCGAGATCACGTTGGTCGGGATAAAGGCCGAAACGTCGCCGCCCTGGGTTTCGATGATCGGCAAAGCGGTCAGCGAGCCCGAGCCGAAATCTTCGTTCAGCTTGGACGAGCGTTCCAGAAGGCGAGAGTGCAGATAGAACACGTCGCCCGGATAGGCTTCACGGCCCGGCGGACGGCGCAGCAAGAGCGACATCTGACGGTAGGCAACGGCCTGCTTGGAAAGATCATCATAGATGATCAGCGCATGGCGGCCATTGTCGCGGAAGAATTCTGCCATTGCGGTCGCGGCATAGGGTGCCAAGAACTGCATGGGGGCCGGGTCGGATGCGGTTGCAGCCACAACGATGGTATAATCAATCGCGCCGGTTTCTTCCAGCTTCTTCACCAGCTGTGCCACGGTCGAGCGCTTTTGGCCGACAGCGACGTAGATGCAGTACAGCTTTTTCGACTCGTCGTCGCCAGCAGCCTCATTATAGGACTTCTGGTTCAGAATGGTGTCCAGCGCCACAGCGGTTTTGCCGGTCTGACGGTCACCAATGATAAGTTCGCGCTGGCCACGGCCAACCGGGATCATGGCGTCAACGGCTTTCAGGCCGGTTGCCATCGGTTCGTGAACCGATTTGCGCGGGATGATGCCGGGGGCTTTCTGGTCAGCGACCCGACGTTCGGTCGCCTTGATCGGGCCTTTGCCATCAATCGGGTTGCCAAGGCCGTCCACAACGCGGCCCAGAAGGCCGTTGCCGGCGGGCACGTCCACGATGGACTTGGTGCGCTTGACAGTGTCGCCTTCCTTGATGTCCTGGTCAGAGCCGAAGATCACGACGCCGACGTTGTCGACTTCAAGGTTCAGCGCCATGCCGCGGATTCCACCGGGGAATTCCACCATTTCGCCGGCCTGAACATTGTCCAGCCCATGCACGCGGGCGATACCGTCGCCAACCGACAGCACGCGGCCAACTTCGGCCACTTCCGCATCCTTGCCGAAGTTCTTGATCTGGTCCTTAAGGATCGCAGAGATCTCAGCAGCCTGAATTCCCATCACCCAACCTCTTTCATTGCATTCTGGAGAGCCGCGAGCTTGGCCTTGACCGACGTGTCGATCATGGTCGAGCCGAGCTTGACGATAAGACCGCCGATGAGGCTTTCATCAACGGTGGTGTTCAATTTGACGGTCTTGCCGACCTTGGATTTCAGCGTTTCGGCCAGTTTCTTGGCCTGAGCGGCAGAAAGCTTGGTGGCTGAAGTGACATCCGCGGTCACTTCGCCCTTTTCAACTGCGATACGCGCCTTGAGATCCCCCACCAGCTGCGGCAGCACGAAAAGGCGGCGATTGCCGCCCATCAGCGCCAGCGTGTTGGTGGTCAGGGCCGACAGGCCCATCTTGGTTGCCACCGCGACCATGGCCGCGGTCTGTTCCGCACGCGGCACCACCGGTGAGGCAATCACCTCGGCCAGTTCGGGGCTGGCGGCCAAAGCCGCAGCCAGCGCATCGGCATCCGCCTCAAGCGCCTTCAGGCCATTTGTTTCCTTGGCAAGCTCGAACAAGGCCAGCGCATAGCGCCCGGCGATGCCCAAAGAGATCGAGACTGGTTCGGACACGTCATCCCTTCCGCTGTCTTTGACCCGGCCCTTGCCATGTCAGGCCAAGGGCCGCAATGGCGCAGGCAAGGTGCATGCGTCTTTCGATTTGGCGCGTCTCTAGCAGAGCCTTCCCCACCCCGCAACCGGGGGCGCGCGGTTTTCGCAGCGAAATGCATGCGGCAAAGACGTCATTTGGCAATTGCTTTGGTCTTTGCCACCAAGGGGGGCACAAAAGCGCATTAGGCTAGCGCTATCATGCCCCTGCACCGCCGGGCTGCCTTGGCGCGCTGCGGTTTTTCGCCCGGCTTTTGCGGCGGCAAGGGCGCTTCGATTCGGCAGGTTTTGCACATGGCGCGCGAAACTTTGGGCCGGGCAAACACGGCAGCGTCGCGCCGATATGCGGGACGGCTCAGCCCTGTTTCGGGCTGGCCACCGGCTGGGCGGCCCCTTCCCAGATACGCACCGGTCGTCTGACCCTTTCGGCCAAACCACCACGGGTGGGGGCATAGACCTGCTTTGTCGCCTCGATCATCAAGACACCGCCGGACAGCCATGGCAGGCGGCGGCCCACACGTTCCCATAGGTTTGACGACCGCAGCCAGAACGGGGCCTGGCTTGGCGGGGCGTGCAGCACGGTAAAATTGCGTTCGGGGGTAAAGCCGTGACGCTTGAGCTGTGCCTCAAGCTGGCCGGCCGAATAGGGCCGGCCAAAGCCGAAGGGCGTGGCATCGCGGCGCGACCACAGGCCCGCGCGGTTGGGCACCACAAACAGCACGCGCCCCCCCGGCCCCAGCACGCGGTGCGCCTCGTCCAGAACAGCGCTTGGGTCATCAGAGGTTTCCAGCCCGTGCATCAGCACCAGCCGGTCCACAAGGCCGGTGGACAAGGGCCAAAGATGTTCTTCGCACAGCACCGATACATTCTGCTGGCCCGCGGGCCAGGGCATCACCCCTTGTGGCCCCGGCATCAGCCCGATCACCCGGCGCGCCTCGGCAAGATAGGGGCGCAAAAGCGGCACGGCAAAGCCATAGCCGGCCACCGTCTGCCCGGCCATGGGCGGCCATATCTCGACCAGCCGGTCCCGAATGGCGCGCTGCGCCACGCGGCCCAGCTGCGTGCGGTAATAAAAATTGCGCAGGTCCAGCACATCAAGATGCATTGCAGCTTGCCGCCCTTCAGATCACATTGGCCGCAGGATACCGCGAACGAAAGGAAAAGCCATGGCGCTTGAACTTGTCACCCTGCCCTGCCTTTCGGACAACTATGCCTATCTGCTGCATGATCCGCTTTCGGGCGCAACAGCTGTGGTCGATGTGCCGGAGGCAGGCCCGATCCTTGCCGAACTGGCGCGGCGCGAGTGGCAGCTTAGCGATATCTTGCTGACCCATCACCATGACGACCATATCGCCGGGGTGGCAGAGCTGCGCGCGGCAACCGGTGCCAAGGTTTGGGGGGCCGAGGCCGACCGCCCGCGCCTGCCCCGGCTGGATTTCGCCCTGTCAGGCGGCGAAAGCTTTGCCTTTGGCGGCGAAGAGGCCGTGGTCATCGACGTGCCCGGCCATACGCTTGGCCATATCGCCTTTTACTTTGCCCAATCGGCGCTGGCCTTTACCGGCGACAGCCTGATGGCGGGGGGCTGCGGGCGGCTGTTTGAAGGCAAGCCGGAACAGATGTGGGCGTCTTTGCAAAGGCTTGCTGCCCTGCCGGGTGAAACTCGTATCTGTTCAGGCCATGAATACACTGGCGCCAATTTGCGCTTTGCCGCCGCGATCGAGCCGGGCAATCCGGCCATTGCAGCCCGCACCCTGCGGGTCATGAAGGCCCGCGCGGAGGGCCGCCCCTCGGTGCCATCGCGGCTGTCGGGCGAACTGGCGACCAATCCGTTCTTGCGGGCCAGTTTGCCGGAAATGAAGGCCGCGCTAGATATGTCAACGGCCACGGATGCCGAAGTTTTTGCCCAATTGCGGGCGCGAAAAGACCGGTTCTAGGCCACCGGCAAGATACCTCTTGGGCGCACAACGATCACTTTTCTGGCCCAGAAGAAAAAGAAGCTGAATTAGGGCTTGAAACTGCCCGAATAAAACCGATCCTTAACGTTATGAGGCCACGGTCGGATCGGGCATCTGCCCACCCCGGCCCTGAAAACAGGAGCACAGGAAAGTGCCGTCATTCTCGACCACATTGGAACAGGCAATCCATTCGGCGCTGGCTTTGGCCAATGCACGCCGGCATGAGCTTGCCACGTTGGAGCATCTCTTGCTTGCGCTGATCGACGAACCTGACGCGGCCCGCGTGATGAAGGCCTGTGCCGTCGATCTTGATACGCTGAAAAAGACCCTGGTCGATTTCATCGATGATGATCTTTCCACCCTTGTAACCAACGTCGAAGGCTCGGAAGCGGTGCCGACGGCGGCCTTCCAGCGCGTGATCCAGCGCGCAGCCATTCATGTGCAATCTTCGGGTCGCAACGAGGTGACGGGCGCCAATGTGCTGGTTGCGATCTTTGCCGAACGCGAATCGAACGCGGCCTATTTCCTGCAAGAACAGGACATGACGCGCTATGATGCGGTTAATTTCATTGCCCATGGCGTGGCAAAGGACGCCTCTTTCGGCGAAGCGCGGCCCGTCTCGGGGGCCGAGGAACATGAAACCCCGAAAGGCGAGGCGGGCGAGGCGAAAGAATCAGCCCTGTCGAAATATTGCGTCGATCTGAACGTGAAGGCGCTGAAGGGTGATGTGGACCCTTTGATCGGCCGCGAACAAGAGGTGGAGCGTGCCATTCAGGTGCTGTGCCGCCGCCGCAAGAACAACCCGCTTTTGGTCGGCGACCCCGGGGTTGGCAAAACCGCCATCGCCGAAGGTCTGGCCAAGAAGATCGTCGACAAGCAGACGCCCGAAATCCTGTCGGGGGCCACGATCTATTCGCTGGACATGGGCGCGCTTTTGGCGGGCACCCGCTATCGCGGTGATTTTGAAGAGCGGCTGAAACAGGTGGTCAAAGAGCTGGAAGACCACCCCGACGCCATTCTTTTCATTGACGAGATCCACACCGTTATTGGTGCCGGGGCGACCTCGGGCGGGGCGATGGATGCGTCGAACCTGCTGAAACCGGCGCTTCAGGGCGGCAAGTTGCGCTGCATGGGCTCGACCACCTACAAGGAATTTCGTCAGCATTTCGAAAAGGACCGCGCCCTGTCGCGCCGGTTCCAGAAGATCGACGTGAACGAGCCTTCGGTGCCCGATACCATCAAGATCCTGATGGGCCTGAAGCCGCATTTCGAAGAACACCACGACCTGCGCTATACCAATGATGCGATCAAATCGGCGGTCGAACTGGCAGCGCGCTATATCCATGACCGCAAGCTGCCCGATTCCGCGATTGACGTGATCGACGAAGCGGGCGCAGCCCAGCATCTTTTGCCCGAAGGCAAGCGCCGCAAATCGCTTGGCATCAAAGAGATCGAGGCTGTGGTCGCCAAAATCGCCCGCATTCCGCCAAAAACGGTATCGAAGGATGATGCCGAAACCCTGCGCGATCTGGAACGCACGCTGAAGCGGGTGGTCTTTGGCCAGGACAAGGCGGTTGATGCGCTGTGTTCGGCCATCAAGCTGGCCCGTGCCGGCCTGCGCGAACCCGAAAAGCCTATCGGCAACTATCTGTTCGCCGGCCCGACCGGGGTAGGCAAAACCGAGGTGGCAAAGCAACTCGCCTCATCGCTGGGGGTGGAACTGCTGCGTTTTGACATGTCGGAATACATGGAAAAACACGCGGTTTCCCGCCTGATCGGCGCGCCCCCCGGCTATGTCGGCTTTGACCAGGGCGGCATGCTGACCGACGGGGTCGACCAGCATCCGCATTGCGTTCTGCTGCTGGACGAAATGGAAAAGGCCCACCCGGACGTCTATAACATCCTGTTGCAGGTGATGGACCACGGCAAGCTGACCGACCATAACGGCCGGACGGTGGATTTCCGCAATGTGATCTTGATCATGACCTCGAACGCGGGGGCGTCGGAAATGGCAAAGTCGGCCATCGGCTTTGGCCGCGAACGCCGTACCGGCGAAGATACTGCGGCAATTGAGCGGATCTTCACGCCGGAATTCCGCAACCGTCTGGATGCGATCATCGCCTTTGCCCCCTTGGGCCGCGACGTCATTCAGCAGGTGGTGACCAAATTCGTCCTACAGCTTGAAGCGCAGCTGATCGACCGCAACGTCCACATTGACCTGACACCCGAAGCCGCCGATTGGCTGGGTGAAAAGGGCTATGATGACAAGATGGGCGCGCGTCCCTTGGGCCGGGTTATTCAAGAGCATATCAAGAAGCCTTTGGCCGAAGAGTTGCTGTTTGGTCGGCTGACCAAGGGCGGCACTGTCCATGTGGGCGTCAAGGATGGCACGCTGCATCTGACCTATGAAGAGCCGCAAAAGCCGCGCCTGACAGGACAAAAGCCCCCCCTTCTGACGGCGGAATGAGACGCGCACTTACCCCTTTTCTCCTGGCCCTCGCCCCACCGGCGGGGGCCTTTGAACTGGCGCTGCCGCTTGACTGCCGCTTGGGCGACAGCTGCTATATCCAGCAATTCCCCGACCATGATCCGGGCCCGGGGGCCACGGATTTCACCTGCGGACCGCTAAGCTATGATGGCCATGACGGCACCGATATCGCGTTGCCATCGCGTGCGGCCATGGCGGCGGGGGTGGCGGTGCTGGCAGCCGCACCGGGTGTGGTAAAAGGCGTGCGTGACGGGGTGGAAGATTTCATCGCCGCAATCCCCGGCAAGGAATGCGGCAATGGCGTGGTGATCGACCATGGCGACGGCTGGGAGACCCAGTATTGCCACCTGAAACAAGGCTCGGTTATTGCGCGGCCCGGCGCGCGGGTCGAGACGGGCACGGTTTTGGGGCAAGTCGGCCAATCCGGTCAGGCCGAGTTTCCCCATCTGCACCTTTCGGTACGCCATGATGGCAAAAAGATCGACCCATTTGCACCCGATGCCCAAGTCTGCGGGGCGCCCGTGGATGACCTGTGGCGCCAGACCCCGGCCTATCAACCCGGCGGCTTGCTGAGCATCGGCATAACCGACCATGTCCCGGACTATGACGCGATCAAGGCAGGCCTGCCGTCACCCGACCTGCCCTCTACCGCGCCGGCGCTGGTGATCTGGGCCTATGCCTTTGGGCCGCGCGCGGGCGATGCGCTGGTGCTGAGCATCGTCGGCCCCGAAGGGCAGGTCATCACCGACCGGCTGGTTTTTGAAAAAACCCAATCCATGGCGTTTCGCGCCATTGGCCGAAAGCTTGGCACGGCAGGCTGGCCAAGCGGGCGCTATATCGGCGAAACCATCATGATGCGCGGGGCCACGGAACTTGGCCGCCAGGACATTACCCTGACCGTAGCCCCCTGAGCTTGCTAGCGTTCCGTCAACTTCAGCTCGATCCGCCGATTTTGGGCGCGGGCCTCGGGGCTGTCGCCGGACGCCACGGGCTGAAACTCGGCAAAGCCGGTCGCGGCCAGCCGGTCGGGAGGAAAGCCCAGATCGTCCACCATGAAGCGCACCACCGACAGGGCCCGCGCCTGAGACAGCTCCCAATTGTCGGCAAATGCACCAATGCCAGACAGGGGCACGTTGTCGGTATGGCCATCGACCCGGATGATCCAGTCGATCCCCGGTGGAATTTGCCCCGCCACATCGGCAAGCATTTTGGTCACCCCGGCAATCTGCGCCCGGCCCTCTTCGGCCAGATCGGCCGCGCCGGGGGTGAACAGCACTTCTGAGGAAAACACAAAGCGGTCACCGACCACCCGCACGCCCTCGCGTCCGGCCAACACCTTGGAAAGTTGGCCAAAAAACTCGCTGCGGAAGCGGGCCAGATCGGCGTTTTCCGCTTCAAGCCGCTTGCGCTCGGCCTCTTCCATCTGGGCCCTGCGCTTTTCTTCGGCAGCAACTTGCGCAAGGGCCGCATTCAGCTGGCTGCCAAGATTTTCCAGCTGCACCTGCGCGGCGGCGTCGCGGGCAGCCGAGGCATCCAGAATGCCCTGCAATTCGCCCAACTGCCCGCGCAGGGCTGCGATCTGTTCGTTCAGCAGCGTCACCTTGCGCTGTGCGGCCAGCGCCTTTTCCTGTTCTTCGCTGAGCACCGCCTTGGCGATATCCAGCAGATCACCCTTTTCGGCGCCCTCGGGGGCCTTGGCACGGGCGGCGGCCAGCAGTGTCAGTACATCTTCGGCCTCTTGGCGCTTGGCCT
>JAIOXV010000186.1 GCA_021741465.1 Paracoccaceae bacterium | reverse complement strand
GCCTCCAGCCGTCGTCCTTCGGCGAACTGTTCGCGCAGCTCACCCATCAGCCGGTCGAACTTTTCGACGAAGGCCTCCGCGTCCTCCTCAACCGCCCCGGCGCCGACATAGCGCCCCGGGGTCAGGACGAAGTTGTGATCCTCGATCTCATCGATCCGGGCCGCCTTGGAGAATCCGGGCTCGTCCGCATAGGTGTCATCCCCCAGTTCCCCGCGCCAGGCGTGATAGGCCCCCGCGATCTTCCCGATCTCGTCCGGGGACAGCTGTTTCTGTTTCCGGCTGCCCGGGATCAGCGCGCCCATCTTGCGGGCGTCGATGAACAGGACCTCCTGCCGCCGGTCGCGCAGGGTGCGACCCGCCGCCTGACCGTTTGACTTGTCCTTGGCGAGGATCCACAGGCAGGCCGGGATCTGGGTTCCGAAGAAGAGCTGACCGGGCAGCGCCACGATCGCGTCGACCGCGTCCTGCTGGACCATCGCCTTCCGGATATCCCCTTCACCGGACTGCATTGATGACATGGACCCGTTTGCCATGACCACCCCGGCGATCCCGTTCGCCGAAAGGTGATGGTGGACATGCGCCATCCAGGCGAAGTTCGCATTCCCGGCCGGGGGCGTGCCGAACCGCCAGCGGTGATCCTCGCGCAGCTGGTCGCCGTCCCAGTCCGAGATGTTGAAGGGCGGATTTGCGAGGATGAAGTCAAACCGCTCATCGGGGAACGCGTCGCGCTTGAGCGTCCCCTCCTGGTTCCAGCGGATGTCGCCTAGGATGCCCCGGATCGCCAGGTTCATCCTGGCCAACCGGAAAGTGGTGTGGTTCCGCTCCTGCCCGTAGACGGCGATATCGCCGATCCGGCCCTGATGCGCCTCGATGAATTTCTCGGACTGGACGAAAAAACCCCCGGTGCCGCAACACGGGTCATAAATCCGGCCCGAGGTGGGTTCGAGCATTTCGACCAGCACGGCAACGACGGATTTCGGGGTGTAGAATTCACCCCCGCGCTTCCCCTCGGATGAGGCGAATTCCCCGATGAAATATTCATAGATCCGGCCGATCAGGTCGAAATCCGCGCTGGTGCCGTGCAGCTCCAGGTTCGTGAACATCTCGATCAGCCCGGTAACGATGGCCCGGTCCAGATTGGCGCGGCCGAAGACCTTGGGGAGGGCGTCCTGAAGGGGCGGGTTTCCCCGCTCGATCTCGCGCATCGCGCCATCGACCTGAACGCCGATGTCATTCGCCTTGGCGTTGGCGGCGAGCCGGTCCCAGCGGGCACCTTCGGGGACCCAGAACACGCTCTCGGCCTGATATTCCTCCGGGTCCTCAAGGTCGATGAATTCGTCCTTGGCGAATTCAACCCGTTTCGCCTCAAAGGCGGCGGAGACGTAGCGCAGGAACAGGAGGCCCAGGGCGACGTGCTTGTACTCGCCCGGGTCCATGGCGCCGCGCATCTTGTCGGCGGCGGAGAAGAGCATCTTTTCGATTGGGTCAGCCATGATTCAAATAGACTTTCGCTTCTTGGTCGGGTCCGGCCCGGTCCGTTCTAGTTTTCGTTGTCTCACATGATGACGCGATGAACCAAGCATGGAAACCATGCAGGATCCGAAAGTTGGGGATTTCGAATAGTTTAACGACGAAGATGATCTGATAGGGCGAAATCGCTACCGATTTCGTTTCCAACTCAGCCGGTTCACTGGGTTTCCGACGGAGTGGAATTACCAATGACGGCCGGAACAGGCTGACATATTGATTTTCGCAAACATCGCTGATCACGATGACCAAGACCGGCTTGGACCGATTGTTTGCGAAAAACTGAATGGGGCGTATCAGTATGGAGGGGGATGAGGGGGATCGGCTCGATGATCCGCGCAGGATCACGGAACTGATCCACTGGACGACGCTGGCGCTGCGGCTGCCGACAGCACGGATAGATACGGTTTTTCAAACCGAGGATTCATGCCGTGATCGGCTCAGCGCTGTGCGGTGGCCGAACGGCGTGACCTGCACCATGTGCGGGTCCCAGGAAGTGTCAGATTTGTCTGAACGTTCATTTTTCAGGTGTCGTCCCTGCCGGACCCAGTTCTCGGTTACATCGGGCACAGCGCTTCACCGCACCCACGTCCCGTTACGGGTTTGGTTTGTCGCAACTGATACAGTGATTCGGGCGCACGCGCGTACAGCATGCGAATATCATATACCGGGCCGTAAACTGGCCCAGGAACTCCGCCGTCCTTATAGGGGCGCAGTTCGTCTGAAAGAGATTATCGTGGCAGACGCCGGCGTATCCGGCCCCGGCTTGCTCCGTGAGAGCATCTGCGTGGATGATTTTTCGCTTCCTACTGACATAGATCCGAACACCCCAACCCACGCATGGTGGCTTCAAAACAGGTGGCGCCATAAGCGGCTCGAGCGTGGTGAGTAAACGACATCAGCCGTCCACATCTGATTTCGGTCGACCTATGGGAAACCAGATGGTGTGTCGGTAAGCTGGCGGCGCGAATATCCCGCTCAGAGAAGCCAGATGACCATGACCGTGACCAAGACGACCAGAGACAATGCGAATTTCGGGGCTCCGAAATTATCGCACGCTCCCCGGTACCCCCTATGACCACCATGGGTCCAAAATCGCGTCCTAAGGACGGTTTTTCACAACATATCAGTCACTTGACTCCTCCGACGGGATGTCTGAACAGCTCTTCCAACTGGGGCCAGTCGGACCTTTCCCCCGTGGGCCACCCCCAAGGAGACAACTGAAGATGACCTAAAAAAGAAAACGCGCGCCACAAAGTGACGCGCGGTGATAGTCGGGGCTGAGATCGCCCTAGTTCACTTGTCATCTTAGAGGCCCCGAAGGGCCCGGGCAAGAGCAGATCTCTCCTCATCACCCGAAATCCACCCCGGCGGGACCTGCCGGGTAACGGAGAGATATTGTGAAAGAAAAGGAACCCATCGAACCCGATCTGTTCGCCATGACGGATCTTGCTCTGATCCAGTCCATCGACGCCCCGGATGTCGCGGCAAAGTTCGGGGTCTACCGCTGGTCTCCTCCGATGGCGTCGCGCGCTAAGAAGGCGATCCCGCGGCGAGGGCGGAACCACTTCAGCGTATTCATGTTGATCGGCGACGAAGAAGGCGGGCCCGGTTTCATGTCGGGCTGCGGCAGCCTCGGGGAATACCACACGAGACTGCTGCTCCTGAATGAGCCTGACACGGTGGACGTCATCGAACAGGTCGGACCCTTTCCTTACGAAGAGGATGGACGGGTCCACGGTCACTATCTTGATCAGCTTGCGGTCAAGTCCGACGGTCGCCGTCTTGCGTTCACCGACAAACCTTACGCCAAGGTCAGCCCTGAGTTTCAAGCGGAGATCGCTCAGGTCCGCGAGTTCGGTGTTGGAAATGGATGCTTCAACGAGTTGTATCTTGTCACCGAGTACGCCCGCGACCCGATCGCGCTGCATAATGCTGCACTCATGCGGGGCTGCCGTGATCCGGAGCCGGAGGCCGATAATCGGGCGATTGAAGTCATCGATGAGATGGGTGAGCCCGCGTCACTCCGCTCCCTCGTTCAGCTGATGGACCTCGGACCTCCGGGTTTCCGCGCGCTGGTCCGGCAGATCCGGAAGGGGAACATTTCGCCGTTGGTCGCCGAACGGATCGGCCTGGACACGATGGTTGCGCGGATGAAGGAGGGTTCCGAATGAACGATGGTTTGGAACACCTTCCGGTCTTCGCCTTCGGTGTCGGAACGAAAGGTACCTTCAAAGGGCGAGACATCATCTTCGAAAAGAAGATCATGAACGGCTATCGGCTCGAATATCTTCCTCATCCCGATGCTGCATCGATCCCGTCCATGCTGGTCGGGACACGGCCGGACATCGAATTCGTCGGGACGAAGTTCCACCCCCATGGGCAACTCACCAGCGCCGTTCTTTCCGGCGACCTGGTGATCGAAGAGCACAACTACAGCTTCATCGATGATACACAGCGATTCCGTGCTGACATCGTGGCCGAACTTGACCCGCGGCGCATGAACCGGACCATTATCCGTTATGCGAGCGTTCTCGCGCGCCGCGAGATGCGTGCGGAGTTCGGGCGTGACTGGGGACTCGACAAGTTCATCACAGATCGTGAAGACGATTTTCTGAACAAGATTAAGCGGTTCCACAAAGAACTTTCGGTTCAGGTCGACACGGTCGCCAAGCGGCGCCATCCGTTTCGGGCTGAGGTCGAGATGACCGAACCTGTAACCGCCCGAACTTCAAGGGAGTGGGAGGAAAAGCTGCGGACCTTCGGCTTTGGCGCCATCGTTGATCGCCTGAACTGTAGCGGAAACCGCTCCCCGCGCTTTCACCCTGAGGTGGTGAAGATCATCGATGAAGAAATCCACAAGCACCTGAAAGAGGAAGGGATCATCGGAAAACACGTGGACACGGCGATCCGTCGCCGGGTCAAGGCGTTGGCCGCAGATTGGCCGACTGAGGTTGCTCGCCGGGAGGCCGAGGGAGAACTCATCCCGGATCACGTACGAAAGACGCCGCAGGCGCCGAGCTATCATGCGGTCCTTGATGCGATCCGGGCTATCGGCCCGCTCCGCCGGCTTGCGGGAGAAAAGGGTGTCGACTGGCTTCTCCGGAACAAGATTTCGAAGGGTATGGGCATCGAGGTGACCCGTGCCGGGCAGGTCGTTGTCTGTGACGAATACGACAGCGACCTGTTCACCCTGGTCAGTCACATGCAGATCGCGGAATGGATCGGGTACGCCGAGCTCAAGAAGCTCGGAATTGTCCCGGGGCTGAACCCGGTCCGTTGCACTTTGTCCATCATGATGGACGTCTATACCGAGTGCATCCTTGGGTTGAAGATATCCCTTCGCCCGAGCCAGGCAATGGCGAAGGGAACCCTCATGATGGCGATGACCGACAAGACCAAGTTGTCAGTCGCCGCTGGATGCGAGTTCCCATGGAACCACATGCTTCGCCCTGAGATCCTTCTGACCGATGGTGGGAACGCCTACGTCGGGTTTATTATGGAGCGCTGCTGCGGTTGGTGCGGGATCGACAAACAGACCGCACCTTCCGGCATCGCGAACCTGCGGGGCACGATGGAGCGCCTGTTTCGGACCGTTCACTTGGGCCTTCTGGCCCGTTTCGGTGGGCGGACCTTCAAGGATGTGGTCGAACGTGGCGAATACAACTCAGCCGGTAATGCCGTCCTAACGCTGGACGATTTCGTACGGATTTTGACGCTGTGGGTGGTGGACTGTTACCATAACTCGACCCACGCGGCACTCGGTGACAATGTGACGCCGAATGATGTCTGGTATCATGAGATGACCAAGGGGATGGGCGTTCGTCCCGTCCCCAACCCGACCCACATGGCTCGTGTCTTCGGTACGACGGTGTCGCGGATACCGCAGGACACAGGCATTCAGGTCGCCTATCTCAACTATGACTCCCCGGCCTTCGTCCGGTGGCGCGGGGCTCATGGTCGGAAACGTCCGCTCCGGGTTTGCTGGTGGGAAGAGCGACTGGACAAAATCTGCGTCGAAGTCGCGCCCGATGTCTGGATGGACCTTGAGGTTATGGACCCACAGGCAAAAGGCCTGTGCATCGATGAATGGTTGGTGGTCTGGCAGAGACGGGAGATCGACCGGATCGCCGGGAAGGAAGCTGCCGTTGAACACGGCCTGACCGAAATCGAGAAAATCAGGGAGTACGCGACCCAGCTGCGCGGGAAGATGCATCGGGACCCGCTGACCCCAGAGGGGCTCAACAAACTCGAAGAGAAGATGATCCGGTTTACCCAGTTCCCATCGCGACTGATCACGAGCGAGCAGGTCCACGGCGTCACTGGTGTACCCGTTCTTGGCGATGCCCAAGCGCCTGAAATCCTCCCTTCACTTCCGACACAACTGGTCCGGCCCCCCGCGCCGCACCGTGAGCCGGACACGGTGAAGCGGAAGCCGGTTCAGGACCTCCAACAAGGCGAACAGCCTTGGGAAACCGGGGAGATGGAATAGATATGGAAAAACATAAACTTCTCGTTCCGGCCCGCCGCACGATCAGCGATCCGAGGCCGGCCTTGTGCCAATTCGGGGATATATCAGACTGGTTGCACCGGCGATACATCACCAACGAATGGGTGCCGGATCTTGTAAAGAACCTGGGTCAAGTACTGAAGAAGGATCAGGAGGGGCGCCTACTCCCGGAGGCCCGGGCGTTCGGAAAAGAAAACATGGGGGTTGCCGTCATCGGACCGTCAAGGTCCGGAAAGTCCGCGTTGGTGAATCATGTCTTTTCCAAGTACCTCGGTGAGGATCTGAGGGACCAAGCCCGCGGCGAGAACGCGCTTTACTACCGGGTCAAAGGCGACGCGACAGCGAAAAGCCTGTCCCTCGATATTTGCGATATGTGCGGGTATTCCGCACCCCGTCGGCATGTCACGCGCCACGAGGCTCAGGCTCTGGCAGCGCGGAGAATGCAGCTCGCAGGGGTGAAACTGCTTGTGATCGACGAGCTTCACAACGCGCTCGGGCGTCGCGATGAACCTGTCGACCTACTGCTGAAGGGTTTTCTCCAGGACAGCCACGGGCTTGCGGTTGTCGTGATTGGGACCGAAGTGCTGGGAGATTTCCTAACCGATCCCATGAAGAAAGAGGTCGAAGGCCGCTTCTGGGAAACGAAACTTGATCCCTTTGATCTCCCGAAATTCCTTCACGTCGTTCGAGCGGCGCTGAGGCAGTACGCCGATGCGCTGAATATAACGCTCGGACCGGATGTTGAGAACGACCCCCACTTTCCCCTGCGGATCATTGAGGGGTCAGGTTTCAGCATGGGACTGTCCATGCGTCTCATCGCCACCGTCATGGTTTCGGTCCATGAAAACGGGTATGGTTCGGCTTCGCGACATCATTTCCGCGAAATGTGCGCGCGGATGCCTGGCCTCGCGCGACGCCAAAACCCTTTCATCGTTGAAGACTATTCTGCGATGGCCGACCTCGCCGAGGCTGTCTCCACCGGTTCTTTGATTCACGGGCTCCTCGAGGACGAACAAACCCAGATGGGCGTAAAGGTGAACAAGGGGAAACGCGCACAGGGTAAAGGGCGGCAGGCATGACCCTTGTCCCATTTTTTCCGCCACGGTCGGATGAGCTTACCCAAGGTTACTTCGCACGCATGGGGCATATCCATGCGTTGACTGACGTCGGGGGTTTCCTGCGATACTCGGGAATCTCGGTGTCTGACTTCCGGATGGGCACTGACCGGTTCATCGATCAGGTCCACGAACTTACGGGGGCAGACCGCGCCACTTTGAAAAGGAATACCTTGGTCACTTATCCCGGGACCAAGGGCCTCAAAGAGGGGGCCAGCGCGATCAACGGGAACCTTCTTTCTGGTCATATCGTCCGTCGGCTGGCGCTGAATGTGTGTCCGGAGTGCTTGATCGACGATCAACGTTCCTGCTGGCCCGAAGGGCCTGACCAGATGACGCTCCGTGTACCTTGGTTGTTCCGGCAGGTGGTGGTCTGTCCCGTTCACCTGCGCGCCTTGAAGGTCGTTCGGATGACAGACTCTGTTTGGGGGCTGGACATGGCGCGAACGATCATTCGTGCTGAATTCAATCCCGCCTACCACCTGAACGCCAAGGAACCGCGATCGGTCGGTTCACTTCAGCGTTACGTCACATCCCGCATCCTCGAGAACGAGCGGAAGTTCCCCTGGCTGGACTGTCAGACGGTTTCGCAGGCGGCGAAGGCCTGCGAGATGCTGGGGTGCTTGATCGCTGACGGTGCCACAGCTGACATCATCAACTACACGGATACCGACTGGGCGCGCGTGGGTGACATCGGTTTCGAGGTTGCTTCACAGGGGGCGGTGGCCATTCTTGAAGAGCTCACGCGGATCCGGGTCAATTCAGGCAGAACCAGCGGCAGGGCCGGGCCTCAGGCCGTGTTCGGTAAGCTCTACACGTGGCTCGGATCGTCGTCGTTGCGCGCACAAGCAGGCCCGATTTGTGATGTCGTCCGTGAGGCGATCATCTCAAATTTTCCGGTTGGACCGGGCGCGGTTATCCTCGGGGAGGTCGTAAAGACCCGGGTCGTCCATTCCGCGAACACGCTGATCAACAAGACCGGCCGAAACCGGCTGCGCTTCTACAAGCTCCTGACGAAGCTTGGTTATATACCAGACACACGAGACGCGATCGCGACCAACCAGTTTGTCTTCCCGGCTGAAGAAGTTGAACGGGTTGTCGAACGGATCGAGAACTCGGTCCGCCTGAATCAAATCCGTCATATCCTCGGCTGTAGTCGCACAAACGCCGAAACCCTCGCCGCGGCCGGTATCGTGGTTTCCGTGGTCCCCATGACCGAAGGGGAGGGGGTTGGGGTAACGGTGGGAACGTACAACCGCGACGACCTGAAGGGCCTCCTAGACGAGCTCTGTGAGCGGGCAGTCGTGGTCCCTGAACTTCCAGAAACACATGTGGGTTTGCAGCGCGCATGTAAACGGGCCCCCTGCGTTTCCTTGGTGAACTGGCAGCGACAAGGTCTCCTGAAGAACACGGTTCATGTTGGGACGGAGCGCAGAATTGATCGTCTCGGCTTCGACATGGACGAGCTACGGCAGGTGATTTTATCCTCGACAACCGGCCGGAAGGCTCCGCTTCCGCGCGAGTCTGCGTGACTATCCCCTGAATCCAGCGTCACTTTGGTTGAAATCCGACGCGACTATGCCCGAAATTCGTCGAACAAATTGCGCTGGACGTCAATAAAATCAGTGTTTTAGCGGTGACTTCTGCGCTAATTACGGCTTCTTTTACACTAACGAACCGGGGCCCCATCGTGGGCCCCGCTTTCATTCAAGACCCTTTTTGCCGGCCGGGGCAGGTGCCCAAGCGGCAAATCCGGCTTGACGGGTTGTTGCACGAATGTACAAATATCACGAGTAGGAGGGTTTCATGGATTTTGTGCATTTTCTGTCCAGCCATATGCTGGACCCGTCCATTGGCGGCAAAAGGCTTTATCAGACCGTGGTCGAACAGGCCATCCACGCCGAAACCTGCGGCTATGCGGGTGTCGGTATTCCAGAACATCATCTGGTCAATATCCTGCTGATCCCATCGCCCTTGCAAATGGCGGTCAAGATCGCGGCCCATACCCAGCGGCTGAAACTTGTCACCTCGATCTGCCAATTGCCGATCCGCGACATGCGGGTTTTCGCGGGCGAGGTGGTGCAGGCGCAGGCGCTGTGCGATGGGCGGCTGATGCTGGGGGTCGGCAAGGGCGCGTTCGGCTTTGAAACCGGGCGGCTTGACGTGCCGATGGACGAAACCAAGGCCCGCTTCGACGAAGCGTTGCAAGTGCTCGAGGCGCTTTTGACCCGCGAAGAGGTGTCCTGGCAGGGCCAGCACTATAATTTTGCCCCCCTTACCATCATGCCGCGCCCCGAAGACCCTGTGCCTTTGATGCTGGGCGTCATGGCCCCACCCGCGATCGAGGCGGCGGCGGCAAAGGGCTATCATGTGCAAACAACGCCCCTGTCGGCCACCCATGGCGTGCTGGAAGGTCAGGTTGATGCCTTTTATCGCGGGCGGGCCTCAAACCCTGATTCCAAAAGCCAGCTTTACCTGCAACGCGGTGTTTTCCTTGTGAATTCAAAGGCCGAACAGCAGCGCATGGTTGACTTTGCGCATCGCTATTACGGCAGTTTCGACAATGTCTTCGGCGGGCCGGGCATTGTGGACAAGGGCATCATCCGTCCGCTGCCGCGCAGCCAAACCGCCGAGGAATTGGGCCAGAACATCCTGATCTGCGAAAAGAACGAGATGATCGACAGGCTTGCCCATTACGCTGAAATTGGCATTGATGAGGTGATCGTGACCTCGATCTTCGGTCAGGACCAACGCGCCACATTGGACATGATGTCGGCCTTTTCGGCCGAGGTCATGCCCCATCTGAAACCCTTGAAACGAAAGATTTGATCCCATGCCGATGATCCGTATCGAAATGTTCGAAGGCCGCAGCGAAGAGCAAAAACGCGCCTGCGCCGAAGCTGTGACCAAGGCTTGGGTCGAAACCTGCAACGGCAAGCCGGAATCGGTGCACATCGTGTTTGTCGATGTGGCGAAAAGTGATTGGGCAACCGGCGGGCGGTTGATGTCGGATGTGCTGAAATGACCACCGTCCAAACCGCCTTTTCGGTGGCGGGTGAGGGTCCGGCGCTGTTCATGATCCATGGCATCGGGGCCCGGCGGGCAACCTTTGACACCATGGTGGCCGGGCTGAAGGACCGCTTTACCTGCATCACCTATGACCTGCGCGGCCATGGCCTGACCCCTTGGTCAGGCGGGCGGTTCGATCTGGATGATCTGGTGGATGATCTTGAGAATTTGCGCGCACGTTTGGGCATTATGTCTGCACATTTCGCCGGGCACAGCCTTGGCGGCATGATCGGCCCACGCTATGCGCAGCGCTATCCCGACCGGGTGAAATCGCTTGGCATCTGGTCAACGGCGGCCTTTCGCACCGAAGATGACAGCGCCAAGGTGATGGGCGTTGTTGCGGCCATGCGTGCCAAGGGCATCGGCCCGGTTCTGGATACGCTGACCGCGCGCTGGTTCACCGATGAATTCTGCGCGGCTCGGCCTGATGTCATCGACTGGCGCAAGGCGCAGGTGATGGACACCCCGTCCGAGGTGTTTCTGAATGTCTTTGATATCTATGCCGAATGTGAAATGGCGCCTTGGCTGCACGAGGTGACGGCGCCGTCGCAGATCATCACGGGCGAGAATGACGGTGGCTGCAATCCGCGCCTGAACCGGCTGATCCATGCGGCGCTGCCGGGCTCGGAACTGGTGATCTTGCCGCATCTGAAACATGCGATTTTCATCGAGGCCACCGATCAGGTCTTGCCCCATGTGCGGGAATTCTTGTTGAAACAGCCGCAAGACTAAGCCCCAAGACTAAGCCCCAAGACTCAGCCCATAGCCGGAGGCAAGATGCAAAAGACCATCCTCATCACCGGGGCAGGGGCCGGCATTGGCCGTGTCACCGCGCGGCGTTTTCTGGCCGAAGGCTGGCGCGTGGCCCTGATGGGCCGCCGCGAAGCCCCGTTGCGCGAAACCGCAGGCACCGATGACGCGCTTATCCTGCCCGCAGATGTTGGCCAACCGGCAGAGGTGGACGCGGCCTTCAGCCGGCTTCGTGCCGAATGGGGGCGGCTGGATGTGCTGTTCAACAACGCAGGCATCGCCGCCAAAGCCGCGCCGATTGATGAAATTCCGGTCGAGGAGTGGCTGGCGGTCATGCAAACCAATATCTCGGGCATGTATCTGTGCGCCCGCGCGGCCTTTGGCCTGATGCGCCACCAAACCCCGCAAGGCGGGCGGATCATCAACAACGGCTCGATCTCGGCCCATGCGCCGCGCCCCGGTTCGGCGCCCTATACCACGACCAAACATGCCGTGACCGGCCTTACGAAAACGCTGGCGTTGGATGGGCGGGCCTTCAACATCGCCTGCGGCCAGATCGACATCGGCAACGCCTTGACTGACATGACCCAAGGCTTCACCCAAGGCGTGCGTCAGGCGGATGGCGCGATGAAAGCCGAGCCGACAATGCCGTCCGAAGATGTGGCCGCGGCGGTCTTGCACATGGCGGGATTGCCCCTGACCACCAACGTGCCCTTCATGACCATCATGGCGCGCGACATGCCCTTTATCGGGCGCGGCTAAGCTTTGGCGAAGCTGCTGCGAACATCAGCGGTCAGGGTTACAGAACATGTCATAGACAAGTTCCATGATCGCCCCGGCCTTTGGATCGCGGATGGAATAATAGATCGCCTTGCCGTCGCGACGGGTTGTGACCAGCCCTTCAGAGCGCAGCCGCGCAAGCTGTTGGCTGACCGCCGCCTGACGCGCGCCAAGCCGCTCTTCCAACTCGGTCACCGATTTTTCACCCGAAGACAGGTGGCACAGGATCATCAGCCGCCCCTCATGGCTCAGCGCCTTGAGGAAAGTTGCAGCCTCGGTCGCGCGCAGCGCCATTTCCTCGGCCGGAAGCGCGACACATCCCATGGGTTCGTCGATCTCGACGCGTTGTTTGCCTAGCGCCATCATGTGCCCACGCCTTCGCCTCTATCGCTGGTCGCCTTTGGGATAGCACAGCTTTTACACGGTTGCGATAGTACGCAATGACGCAAGGGACAAATGTCCAAGATGGAGACCGAAATGACCCACCAAGACGCCGCATTCACCGCCAAGGGCCGCTTTTGGCGCGGCAATCTGCACACCCATTCAACCCGCTCTGACGGGGTTCTCAGCCCGGAAGAGGTATGCCGCCGCTACAAGGCCGAGGGCTATGATTTCCTTGCGCTGACGGACCATTTTGTCGGCATGTTCGACTATCCGATCGTGGACACCACGCCCATGCGCGATGCGGGCTTTACCACCATTCTGGGGGCAGAACTGCATTCCGGTGCGATGGAGAACGGCGAGCTTTGGCATATCCTTGCTGTCGGCCTGCCGCCCGATTTCGCGCCATCGCACACGCCAAGTTTCGTGCCGGTGGCCGGTCAGGAAACCGGCCCTGAAATCGCGGCCCGCGCCGTTGCGGCCGGGGCCTTTGTCGCGATTGCGCATCCGCAATGGTCGGGGCTGACGCTGGCGGACGCGCGTGCGATCACCGCCGCCCATGCGGTCGAAATCTACAATCACGGCTGCGCTACCGGCTGCGACCGCCCCGATGGCGCGGCGATTGCCGATCTGTTGCTCACCGAGGGCCGGAAACTGACCCTGATTGCCACCGATGACGCGCATTTCTCTGAACCCGACCATTTCGGCGGCTGGGTGATGGTGAAAGCCGAAGCGAATGCGCCTGCGGCGCTGCTGGCCGCGTTGAAAGCCGGGCATTTCTATTCGACCCAAGGGCCGGAACTGCGCGATGTTAGGGTGGAGGGCGGCAAGCTGATCGTCGACTCATCGGCCGTGGTCTCGGTCGTGGCGCTTGGGCATGGCACAGGTGCCAAGGCGGTGCATGGCCATTCGATGACCCATACCGAGGTGCCGTTGGAACGGTTGAACAACAGCCCCTGGATCCGCGCGGCCGTGATCGACGCGGCCGGCAAACGGGCCTGGTCGAACCCGATCTGGGTCGGGGACCACGGCAAAAATCCGCGCGTGGCAGGCTAACGGGGCCGCGATTTTTCGGCGAAAAATCGGTGTGGCGGGCAGGGCTCAGGCCTTGCCTTCCAGCCCCGCCGCTGCGGCGCCACCTGCGCCGGGAATGCGCATTTCGAAGGTCTCACGCACCACGGAGTAATCATAATATCCCATGCGGGCGAGCGGCTGGATCAGGCCGTAATCCAGCTTGCCCTCTGGGGTCAGGACCTCGTCCTTGACATGGATTCGCGTGACCTCGCCGTAGACCACCTCAACCCAGCCGTGGCCGGAATTGCCGCGCAGCCGATGGGTTGACAGATAGCGGCACTCGAAATGGGCGGGGCTTGCCGCAACCCGCGGCACGGCGCAGTCGATGGACGGCGCTTTTTCAAGCCCAGCTTTTTCAAATTCGTCGGTGCCGTCGGGCCATTCCATCGCCGTGATGTTCATCGCGTCTTTCAAGGCAAAGCCGCACATGTTCCAGACAAACCAGCCGGTCTCCTCGGCATTCACCACCGAATGTTTGCGCCGCCCATCAGCATATTGATTGGCGGCGAACATCACCATCGGCGGGTCAAAGGTAAGGTTCTGCCATTGGCTATAGGGCGCAAGATTGGCCACCCCGTCTTTGGAAAGGGTGGAAATCCAGCCGATTGGCCGGGGCACGGTGCAGGCCTTGAACGGGCTGAAGGGCAAGGGGCAGGGCTCAAGCCCGGGGGCATAATGCATGGTGCGTTCCTTTGGGCGCGGCAGGACCGGGGGGCATCCCCCGGTCCAAAGATGTATCACAAAATCCGTCAGCCAAGGCCGCTCAGTTGCCCAAGATCCCCGGCAAGCGCAGGTTCATGGCCTTTGCGTGATCTTTCGCGATGTCATAGCCCGCATCCGCATGGCGCATCACGCCGGTGGCCGGGTCGTTCCACAGCACATTGTTCAGGCGGCGCGCGGCGTCTTCGGTGCCATCGGCCACGATCACCATGCCCGAATGCTGCGAATACCCCATGCCAACCCCACCGCCATGGTGCAACGACACCCATGTCGCCCCCGAAGCGGTGTTGAGAAGCGCGTTCAAAAGCGGCCAGTCAGATACGGCGTCTGATCCGTCTTTCATGGCCTCGGTCTCGCGGTTGGGCGAGGCGACCGACCCTGAATCCAGATGGTCGCGGCCGATGACGATGGGTGCCTTCAACTCTCCGCTTGCCACCATGTCGTTGAACATCAGCCCCGCGCGGTGACGGTCACCAAGCCCGATCCAGCAGATGCGCGCGGGCAGGCCCTGAAAGGCGATGCGTTCGCTTGCCATGTCCAGCCAGCGGTGAAGATGGTCGTTTTCGGGGAACAGCTTTTTCATCGCCGCATCGGTCTTGTGAATATCTTCGGGATCGCCCGACAGCGCGCACCAGCGGAAAGGGCCGATGCCTTTGCAAAACAGCGGGCGAATATAGGCCGGCACGAAACCGGGGAAGGCGAAGGCGTTTTCCAACCCTTCGTCCTGGGCCACCTGTCTGATATTGTTGCCATAATCCAGCGTCGGCACGCCTGCATTCCAAAAATCGACCATGGCCGCAACATGGGTGCGCATTGAGGCGCGGGCGGCCTTTTCCACCGCTTTTGGATCGCTTTCCTGCTTTGCGCGCCATTCGGCCACGTTCCAGCCCTGCGGCAGATAGCCATGCAGCGGGTCATGGGCCGAGGTCTGGTCGGTCACGATGTCGGGCCGATGGCCGCCTGCCTTCATGCGTTTGACAAGCTCGGGGAAAACATCGGCGGCATTGCCCAAAAGGCCAACCGATTTCGCCTCGCCCTTGGCCGTCCATGCGTCGATCAGAGCAAGGGCTTCGTCCAGGGTCTTGGCTTTGGCGTCCAGATAGCGGGTGCGAATGCGGAAATCGATCCGCGTCTCGTCGCATTCCACCGCCAGACAGCAGGCCCCGGCCATCACCGCGGCCAGCGGCTGTGCCCCGCCCATGCCGCCAAGCCCGCCGGTCAAAATCCATTTGCCGGTCAGGCTGCCGCCGTAATGCTGGCGGCCCGCCTCGGCGAAGGTTTCATAGGTGCCTTGCACGATGCCTTGGGTGCCGATGTAAATCCATGACCCGGCGGTCATCTGGCCATACATCGCCAGACCCTTTTTATCGAGCTCGTTGAAATGCTCCCATGTCGCCCAATGCGGCACGAGGTTCGAATTGGCGATCAAGACCCGCGGCGCGTCCTTGTGGGTGCGAAACACCCCAACCGGCTTGCCCGATTGCACCAACAAGGTTTCATCGTCGTTCAGGGTTTTCAGGGTGGCGACGATCTTGTCGAAATCTTCCCATGTCCGCGCCGCGCGACCGATGCCGCCATAAACCACCAATTCATGCGGGTTTTCGGCCACATCGGGGTGCAGGTTGTTCATCAGCATGCGCATCGGGGCCTCGGTCAGCCAGCTTTTGGCGGTGATCTCGGTGCCGGTGGGCGGGTAGATGTCGCGGGTGTTGTGACGAGAGTTCATGGTAACCTCACTGCAAAAGATGGCCAGCGATGATGGTGCGCTGGATTTCGGAAGAGCCCTCATAGATCCGCATGATGCGGCAATCGCGGGCAAAGCGTTCAAGGGGCATGTCGCGGGTAAAGCCATAGCCGCCATGCAGTTGCAGCGCGGCGTCGGTGACGCGGGCGACCATTTCGCTGGCGTAAAGCTTGGCCATCGAGGCGGCTTGCGAAAAGCGCATCCCGGTCTGGCGCTGGCGGGCGGGCTCAAGCGCCAAAAGCCGCGCAGCCTGCAGATCGGTTGCCATGTCGGCCATTTGCCAGCGGATGCCTTGGCGGTTGGCCAGCGGCTCGCCGCCGATGATGCGGGTCTTGGCCCAATCTGTCGCGGCGCCAAGAGCGGCCCCGGCAATGCCGATGCACATGGCCGCCACTTCCAGCCGTCCCCGGTCCAGCACCTGCATCGCGGTCTTGAACCCGGTGCCTTCGGCCCCGACACGGTTTTCAACCGGGATCAGACAGTCAAATTCCAGCTCCCAGACATGGCCGCCTTTCAGGCCCATGGTCTTTTCCACCCGCCCCGGCAAGAAACCCGGCGTGCCCTTTTCCACCACAAAGGCCGAGATGCCGCGATGGCCGGCCTCGGGGTTGGTCACGGCAAACACCACCAGAAAATCAGCCAGCCCGCCGTTCGAGATGAAGCATTTGGCGCCTTTCAGGCGATAGAACGCGCCTTCGCGGCTTGCTTTTGTGCGCATATCGGCAGGGTCTGATCCGGCGTTGCGTTCCGTCAGAGCAAAGGCCCCAAGGCTGCGGCCTTCGCTGGCGGCGGGCAGAAACCGGTCTTGCAGCGCCGGATCGGCCCCAAGCAAAAGCGAATCCGTCGCAAGGTAATGCGCGGTCAGCGCGCTTGCGGTAGAGGCGCAGGCCCCGGCGACAATCTCGACCGCGCGCAATAGCCCTTGGGCCGACAGCACATGCAGGTTTGCCCCCATCATCCCCGCCGCGGCCAAAGTGGCAAGCTGGCGGTGAACAAAGGCAGAGGTTTCATCGGTTTCAGCGGCGAGCGGCGCTATTTTGTCTGCACATATGCGCGATAACATATCGCAAAAGGCGCGGTCTTCGTCGGGCAGCATGTGGAAAAGATCAGTCATGTGACAGTCCAAAACGGGTCAAGATGGCCGCCGTATCGGCCCCCAAGGCCGGGGCAGAGGTGGTGGGGATGGGCTTTTGCCCGTCAAACTGCACGGGTTGGCCGATGGTTGTGGCGGTTCCAAGCTTTGCATGGGGCAGGTCGGTTACCAGCCCGCGCGCCTTTGCATGGGGCGAGGCGGCGGCTTCGGCCAGGCTTTGCACTTGGGCAGTGGGGATGCCTGCGGCGGCCAGAAGGGCGACAACCTCGGCGGTGGAACGCGCTTTGGTAAAGCCTTCGATTGCCAGTTTGACGCGCGGCTCTTCCGTGGTGCGGCCTTCGTCGGTTGCCAACGCAGGGTCATCGGCCAGATCGGGCCGGCCGATCACGCTGCACAGCGCTTGCCAGTGCCTGTCGCCCAGCACGGCAACCACCGCTTGGCCGTCGGCGCATTGAAAACAGCCAAAAGGGGTTGAAAGCGGGTGGCGGTTGCCAACCCGTTGCGGCGCCTTGTTTGCGTAGAATTGCAGGGCATGGCTGGTGGGCAAAAGCGAAAACAGCGCGTCGAACATGGCAACGTCGATGGTGCTGCCCTCTCCGGTGGCTGTACGTTTGTGCAGCGCCGCCAGAATGGCCCATGAGGCATAAAGCCCTGCCATGAGATCGCCGTAAGCCTCGCCCACCTTCAAAGCCGCGCCACCCTCTTCACCGGTTGCGTCCATAAGGCCCGACATGGCTTGGGCGATAAGATCATAGGCGGGCAGATGGGCGGCAGGACCGGTTTGGCCAAAGCCCGAAATCGACGCATAGATCAGCGCCGGTTTCTCGGCGCGCAATTCTGGGCCAAGGCCAAGACGGCTGGCAACGCCGGGGCGAAAGTTTTCAACAATAACATCACATTGCAAGGCAATCGCCCGGGCGGTTCCTTGGGCTTGCGGCTCTTTCAGATCCAGCATGATCGAGTGTTTGCCGCGGTTCATCAGCGTGAAAAGCGCTGATTCCCCCTGCACAAAGGGGCCGATGTGGCGATAGTCGTCGCCAGTGGGCGGCTCCAGCTTGATAACTTCGGCCCCAAGGTCGGCCAGAAGGGCTGTGCAAAAAGGCCCCGCCATCACGCGGGTCAGATCCAGGATGCGAAGGCCTTCAAGCGGTTTCATGCGGTGATCCTGTTGGTCAGCTGGTCCCGGGGACAGCCCCCCGGGGCCCATGCGGCGCTCATGCCAAAAGCCGGGGCATTGCCACCTGCGCGGCGGCGACCAGATCCCCGCCGCCAATCAACTGGGCGGCGCTGGCAAGATCATGGGCCATATAGCGATCATCGCCCAAGGCCGGCACTTCGGCGCGCAGCCGCGCAATTGTCCGCAGCAAGGGGGCCGAGGTTGGCAAGGGCGCGCGGAATTCAATCCCTTGAGCGGCGCAAAGCGCCTCGACCCCAAGGATGACATTCAGATTGGCCACCATCCGCCCCAACCGGCGCGCGCCATGGGCGGCCATCGACACGTGGTCTTCCTGGTTGGCCGAAGTGGGCGTGCTGTCGATGACTGTCGGATGGGCCATATGCTTGTTTTCGCTCATCAAGGCGGCGGTGGTCACTTCTGCGATCATGAAGCCCGAGTTGAGGCCCGGCTTTGGTGTCAGAAAGGCCGGCAGATCAAAGGACAAGACCGGATCCACCATCAGCGCCACCCGGCGCTGCGCAATCGCGCCGATTTCAGAAAGCGCCATGGCGATCATATCGGCAGCAAAGCCCACGGGTTCGGCGTGGAAATTCCCCCCCGACACGATCATGCCGACTTCGGTCAGCACCAGCGGATTGTCGGTGGCTGCATTCGCTTCGATCTCCAGCGTGCGGGCGGCCTGACGCATGACGTCCATCGCGGCACCGGTCACCTGTGGCTGGCAGCGAATGCAATAGGGGTCTTGCACGCGGCTGTCGCCCTCGCGGTGGCTTTCACGGATGACCGAGCCTTCCAGCAACGCGCGCAGGCTGGCGGCGGCGTCAATCTGGCCGGGCTGGCCGCGCAGGCTGTGAATCTCGGGCTGCAGCGGCGCGGTAGAGCCCATGATTGCATCGGTAGTCAGGGCGCTGGTGACCAGGGCCGACAGCGCCGCGCGCCAGCCGTCAAACAGCCCGGCCAGCGCATAGGCGGTGGAAAACTGGGTGCCGTTGATAAGGGCAAGCCCCTCTTTCGCGCCCAGTTCAACAGGGGAAAGCCCTGCATCGGCAAGGGCTTGCGCGGCGGCTTTAACCTTGCCTTCATGTTCGGCATCGCCATGGCCCATCATGGCGGCGGCCATATGTGCCAAAGGCGCAAGGTCGCCCGATGCCCCGACCGAGCCCTGTGCCGGGATCACCGGTGTCACGCCCTTTTCCAGCATTCCTTCCAGCAGCGCGATGATGTCCCAGCGCACGCCCGAGGCCCCGCGCCCAAGCGACAACAGCTTCAGCGCCATCATCAGCCGCGCCGTGGCTCGCGGCATCGGCTCGCCCACGCCGCAGCAATGCGACAAGATCAGATTGCGCTGCAAGGTCGCGGTGTCTTGCGACGCGATCTTGATCGAGGCCAGTTTGCCAAAGCCGGTGTTGACGCCGTAAACCGGTTCGGTGCCATTGGCGGCGGCGGCAATCATGGCAGCGGCGGCTTCGATCCCGGGGCGGGCCGAAGGGTGCAGGCGGGCCGGTGCCTCGGAGCGCCACAGATGTTCGAGCTGCGCCAAGGTGGTTTGGCCGGGGATCAGGATTTCAGGCGTCAAAGCGGCCTCCGAAGATGCGGGCGTGAAGGGGCGTGGCCCCGATGCGATAGGAAAGTTCGGCCGGGTGGGTGGCATCCCACAGGCAAAGATCGGCGCGTTGGCCGGGGGCAATGGTGCCGCGGTCTGTCAGCCCAAGGGCGCGGGCAGCACAGGCGGTGGTGCCTTGCAGCGCCTCAAGCGGGGTCATGCGAAACAGGGTGCAGGCCATGTTCATCGTCAGGGGCAACGAGGCCACCGGCGAAGATCCGGGGTTGAAATCGGTCGCCACGGCCATCGGCACGCCTGCGGCACGCAAGGCCTCGATCGGCGGTTTTTGAGTTTCGCGCAGGGTGTAAAACGCGCCGGGCAGAATGACGGCCACACTGCCCGCTGCGGCCATGGCCTGCACGCCATCCTCGCCCAGATATTCGACATGATCGCAAGACAGCGCCCCCATTCCCGCCGCCAGAACCGCGCCCTTCAGGTCGGAAAGCTGTTCGGCATGCAGCTTTATCGGCAGCCCAAGCGCGCGGGCGGCTGTAAACAGCCGCGCCACTTGGGCGGGGGAAAAGGCGATGCCTTCGCAAAATGCATCAACACTGTCGATCAAACCATCGGCATGGGCCGCCTGCAGCGATGCGATTGCCACCTCATCGATATAGGCATCGGGGCGGCCGGCATATTCGGGCGGGATGGCATGGGCGGCAAGATGGGTGGTTTGCACCGCCACCCGGCGGTGTTGCCCGATCTGGCGCGCCACGCGCAGCATTTTCAGTTCATCCGCCACGGTCAAGCCATAGCCGGACTTGACCTCGATCGTGGTGGCACCTGCGGCAATCATCAGATCGGCGCGGGCCAATGCGCTGGCAAGAAGGTCGGCCTCGGATGCGGCACGCGTGGCGGTGACGGTGGACAGAATGCCGCCGCCGGCGCGGGCAACCTCTTCATAGGTTGCACCGTTCAATCGCATTTCAAATTCGGCCGCCCGATGGCCGCCGAAAACGATATGGCTGTGGCAATCGATCAGGCCCGGGGTGACCAGCCGGCCCTTGCAATCCTGGGCTGGAAGGGCGCGATGGGCGTCGGGCAGGCTGTCCATCGGGCCAACCCACAGGATGCGGTCTTCCTGCAGGACCAGGGCGGCATCTTCGATCAGGCCATAGCCTTCGGTCATGGTCGCCGCTTTTGCATGTGTCAGAAGAATCGCCATTTGGCTTGCCTTATGTCTGCGCTGAGTGCTATTATGTCTGCACATAATAACCGCTGTCAAGACGAGGCCGCCGATGTCCGTGATCCATGCCAAGACTGCATTGCTGCCACAAGGATGGGCCAGCGATGTGCGGATCGAACTGTCGGGGGGGCGCATCGCGGCCGTCAGCCCCAACGCCGCGCCACGGGGGCAGCGCGTTGATTGCCTGCTTCCGGCCATGGTCAACCTGCATTCGCACAGCTTTCAGCGCGCCATGGCGGGGATGACGGAATATCGCAGCGCGGGCCAAGACAGTTTCTGGACGTGGCGCACGCTGATGTACCGCTTTCTTGACCGGCTCTCGCCCGATGACGTGCAGGCCATTGCCGCCATGGTGATGCTGGAAATGGCCGAAGCGGGCTATGCGGCGGTGGCCGAGTTTCATTATCTGCACCACGCGCCGGGGGGCGACAGCTATGATGATCTGGCCGAGATGACGGCGCGGATCGCCGCCGCTGCGGCCGAGACAGGGCTTGGCCTGACCCATCTGCCGGTGCTTTATGAACGCGGCGGCTGTGACGGGCGGGCGCTGGCGGCAGGACAATTGCGCTTTGGCAATGATCCGGCGCGGTTTGCCCGGCTGTGGGAGGGGGCCGCGCGCGCGCTTGCGGCTTTGCCCGCAGATACTGTGCTGGGCGTGGCGCCGCATTCCCTGCGCGCGGCCAGCCCCGAAGGCATCGCAGCGGTGGCAGCCCTGAACCCGGCCACGCCCATCCACATTCATGTGGCCGAACAACAGGCCGAGGTGGCCGAGGTGCAGGCCGAAACCGGCGCGCGGCCCGTCGAATGGCTGATCGGCAATGTCGATCTGTCGCCGCGCTGGTGTCTTATCCATGCCACCCAGATGCAGCCTTTCGAAACCGAAGACATGGCAAGATCGGGCGCGGGGGCGGGCCTTTGCCCGATTACCGAGGCCAATCTTGGCGATGGCATCTTTGGCGGGGTGCGGTTTCAGGCCGCAGGCGGGGTTTACGGCGTGGGGTCTGACAGCAACGTGCGCATCTCGCTGTCTGAAGAGCTGCGACTGCTGGAATATTCACAGCGGCTGTCGGCCAAGGGCAGGGCGATGCTGGCCGAAGAGGGGCGATCAACCGGACGGGTGCTGTATGAAACCGCCTGCCGCGGCGGGGCGCTGGCCGGGGGCCGCGATGGTGGGGCAATTGCGGTTGGCAAATGGGCGGATCTTATGGCACTTGATTGCTCGGGCCCCGATCTTGGGGCAAGCCGCGAGGATATGATTTTGGACAGTTTCCTCTTTGCTGGCGATGACCGGATGGTGGCCGAGCTTTGGTCAGCCGGCCGCCATATCGTGACGGGCGGGCGCCATGCCGGCCGCGCGGGCATCATCGCGCGCTATCGTCAGGCGATGAACCGGCTGAGGGCGGCGCTATGACGGGCTGGGAAGACATCCGGGCCGAAGTGCTGCGGCGCATCCGCGCGCGCGACTGGCCGCCGGGCGGGATGATCCCGACCGAAGAAGATCTGGCGGTCGAGTTTGGTGTGGCGCGGGCCACCGTCAACCGCGCCTTGCGCGATCTGGCGACCTCGGGCGTGCTGGAGCGGCGTCGCAAGGCCGGTACCCGCGTTGCGGCCCTGCCGGTGCGCAAGGCCACGCTGGATATTCCGGTGATCCGGCTGGAGATCGAGGCCCGCGGCCAAAGCCACAGCTTTCAGGTCTTGAAGCAAAGCTTCATGGAGCCCCCCGTGCCCATCGCGTCGCGGCTTGGGCTGGGGCCGGGGTTCAAGCTTTTGTATCTGGAAACCCTGCATCTGGCCGATGGCAAGCCCTTCGCCCATGAGGTGCGCTGGTTGAACTCCGAGATATTGCCGCGCCCCTTGCCGGATTTTCACGCGTTGAGCGCCAATGAATGGTTGGTGGCCCATGTTGCCTATGTGTCGGGCGACATTGCCTTTTCTGCCGAAGGGGCCTCGCCGCGCGAGGCGGCGGTTCTGGGGGTGGCGCCGGGGGCGGCTTTGTTCGTGACCGAACGGATGACCTGGACGGCCGAAAGCCCGATCACCTTTGTGCGCTTGGCCCATGGTCCGGGCTACCGGGTGCAAACGCTGGTCTGACGCGGCCTTGGCCTGCGTTCAAACCCTGCGCTACT
>JAIOXV010000029.1 GCA_021741465.1 Paracoccaceae bacterium | reverse complement strand
GGTCAAGGGGCTGGTGCAGGTGCCCTGTATCGGACGCAACGGCCTTGGCGCGATCAAGGCGGTTTCTGCTGCCAGCCTTGCCTTGCGGGGTGACGGGGTGCATCTGGTCAGCCTTGACGCCTGCATCGAAACCATGCGCCAGACCGGCAATGACATGCACGAAAAATACAAGGAAACGTCGCTTGGTGGCCTTGCCGTCAACGTGCCGAATTGCTGAGCGCCTGATGGCCCGGCGCGGTTGGCCTTTCGCGGCAGCGTGGGGGCTGTGCGCGGCTGCGCGGGGGCTCAATGCCCGCCAAACCCGCCCGCCTTTGCAGGTCGGATTCAGACGGTTTTGCGGGCGCAAGACCGGCTAGGCACATCCGATGAACAACCCAGCCCCCCAAGACCGTATCCTGACCGGCATAGCCTTGATGCTGGCCTTTTGCGTGCTCGCCCCGCTTCTCGACACCGCATCGAAACTGGCAACAGCCACCATTCCAGTGGGCCAGATCACCGCTGCGCGCTTTTTGGTGCAGGGCGCGCTGATGGTGCCGGTGGCGCTGGTCATCGGGCTTAGCTGGCGGGTCAGCCGCCGCAACCTGTGGCTTTTGGTTGCGCGCGCGGCACTGCTTATCGCCTCGACCTACGGCTTTGTCGCGGGTGTGCAGGTGATGCCCATCGCCGATGCGCTGGCGATTGTCTTTGTTGAACCCTTCATCTTGCTGATCCTTGGCCATCTGATCTTTGGCGATCATATCGGGCCGCGCCGCATCATCGCCTCGATCGTGGGCTTTGCCGGATGCCTTCTGGTCATCCAACCCTCACTGGCCGCCTTTGGACTTGTGGCGCTGTTTCCGCTGATTTCGGCCTTTTGCTTTGCGGCCTATATGCTGGTGACCCGCGCTATGTCGGGCACGGTGCATCCGGTGACCCAGCAGCTGCATACGTCGATTGCGGGCAGCCTGATCTGCCTGCCGATCATCCTTTTGGCCGACAGCTTTCACTGGCCGACGCTTGATCCTGTGATGCCGCAGGGCTGGGCCTGGCTTTGGCTTTTCGGCGTCGGGTTCTGGGCCGCGGCAAGCCATATGTGCATGACGGTGGCGCTGAAATTCGCCCCCGCCTCAACCCTCGCCCCGATCCATTACCTTGAGATCATTACAGCCGTCTTTCTGGGCTATATCGTCTTTTCAGACTTCCCCAACACCCTGACATGGGTGGGAATCGCGGTGATCGTCGCCTCGGGGCTTTACATCATCCACCGCGAACACATCACATCACAGCGCAACCGCGCAGCGCTTCCGGCAGATATCTGACCGGCAAGATCACCAGCATCTTCGGCGCGGTAAAGCGCAGCCGGACCGGGCCCGTCACCACGTTCGAGGTGCCGATCATGCCGTCAGGGGCAAAGTTCAGCCCCTCCAAGGGCCAGCGCAGCCCTTCGCTGCGGCCCGTGACAGGCCCCATGGGATAAAGCGAAAGCCGCGCCCCGCGTGGCAGATCCAGCGCCAGTTCGGGCGGGCAAAGAAAGGTCACATCGCGGGACCCAAGGATGAAACAGCGCCGCGTCGGGTGGCGGACAAGGCTGTTCAGCACCGCCAGCCCGTGGTCCGATCTTGCCCCGGCAAAGCCAAGGCCCAGCACAAAAGGCGCCGCAATCGCGCGCAACGCCTTGTCAAAATCTGTGGTGTCCTGTTCACCAACCGGAAACAGACGCCCGCCAAGCCGTTCCTTGGCGGCGGGGCTGATCGAATCCATGTCGCCAATCACCGCCTCGGGCTCTGCGCCCAACCGCAAAACGCGGTCCGCACCGCCATCAGCCCCAACAATTCTTGGGGCCAGCGCACGGGCGCGCGCCAGCTGGCTGGCCGTCACCGGCCCGCCGCCAACCAGCGTTACACCGTCCAAAGAGTCGACAATCGGGTGATTCATGCAGATACTGTTCTTCCAATTGCGGCAAAAAGCCAACGCCTCGGACACAATCAATCCTTCAAATAACCCCGATCTGTCCACGGAATAGAACAGGTTGGTGGTCAGATTGACCCCATCGAGTTTGGCAGAAAGCGGGCATCCGATGACCGGTGCGAGTAAAATTCTTACTGTTTCCTATGGCACCTTCTCCTGCACATTGGAGGGGTTTGACGACCCGTTCAATACCATGAAGGCCATCGCGGAATATTTCCGCGATCTTGCGGCTGGGGATCGGTATTTCGGGGCCGAACCGCCGACGCCGGATGCAGCCATGCTGCACCGCATCGCCGAGCGGGAAATTCACCGCCGGGTCGAAGCGAAGATTCAGGACAACGGCGTGATCCTTCGTGCCGGCGACGCGGCCGATCCGGTCGCCACCGAACCCGCGCCGCCCGCGCTGCTGGATGCGGAAAGCACCGTCGACAGCGTGGCGGTACGCCTGCAGCGCATTCGCGCCCGCCACATCGCCGCATCTGCGACAGATCAGGCAGACGCCGCAGTTCAAGACGGCGCGGCCCACGCTGATGCCGCGGCGCAAGATGCCCCGCTGGCCGAAACCGCTTCCGCGCTTTCCGTTGCGGGGCTTGAAGACCTGGGCCTTGGTGACATGGCGCTTCAAGACCTGGCGCTTCAAGATCTGGCGCTTGAAGACGTGGCATTGGTCGAAGCCGAAGCGGACGACGCCTATATCGAAGATCAGCACGCCGAAGATCTGCCCTTGCCGCAGACCGGCCTTGCACCGATTGACGCCGATCTGATCGAAAGCTCCGATCAAATTCCGGATCAGATCGAAGACATTCTTGATGAGGCTGAAAATGATCTGGCCATGGCCGAAGCAGGGTTCGACCCCGCCGATATTGCAGATCTGGTCACGGCCCAAGCCGACATGCCTGATGCCACGGTGATCGAAGATGTCGATCAAGAGGATGATCTTGACGCGGATGAGACCATGCTGGCCAATCTGGCCGACGATCTTGCCTTTGACCCCAGCGATGCCCAGCCCGAAATCGCGCCTGAAGCCGCTTCTGAAATCGCATATGGCACGATCGAAGATGATCTGCCCGAAATCTGGCAGGGTGAAAGCAATGACGATGCGCTTTTGTCGCGACTTGCGGGCGATGCTGCCGCCACCGAGGTTGAGCCTGCGATTGATGAAGACGGCAATGAGGATCAGGAAGAGTTTAGCGAACTGAACCTTGACCTGTTCGATCCGGATGCCGACATGCCGGCGCCTGAACAGATCGAAGACGTCGATCAGGTTGTGCAAGAAGCCACGACCGAAACCGCAGAAATCGCGCCCCAGGATGATGAGGACGCAGCACCGCAACAGGCACCGCGCGCCCGCGCCCGGGTGATTCGCATCCGTCGTGCCGATCCACCCGCCGCGCCCCAGCCCGCTTTGGCAGCCGAGGCTTCACCGGCAACGGCGCTTTCGGACGAAGCCGAGGCCGCCCTTCAGGCAGAGCTTGCCGCCCTTGAAGCCGAAATCGGCGGGCTTGAGCAAGACGCGCCCGAAGCGCCGCTTACGGCAGAAGCGACGCCAGAAATGGCCGCAGCGCCCGCGCCGGTGGCCCCAAAACAAATCACGGCTCCGGCCGAAGATGATGCTGTCAACCGTTTGATGGAACACGCAAAATCTGAAATGGACGGCACAGAGACCCGCCGCCGTCAGTCAGCCATTGCCCATCTGAAAGCCGCCGTCGCGGCCACGGAAGCTGACCACACCATTGGCGGCGACAAGGCCGTGCGGACCGAATCGCGCATGGACGCCTACCGCAATGATCTGGACCGCGTGGTGCGCCCGCGTCGTCCGGTGGCCGAGGTGACCACACCGCGCCCCGCAGCCCCGGCTGAGGCGGCCGCACGTCCGACCCCTTTGGTGCTGGTTTCGGCCCAACGAATCGACCGCGCAAAGCCCGCAACCACACCCACCGCTGACACCGCGCCCCGCGTTGTCATGCCGGTGCGCCCGCGCCGTGTCAGCCAGGCTGCAGCCGCAATTTCACCCGAAACCGCAGCGCAAGACCTGCCCACGCCGCGGGAAACTGCTGCGCCGGTGATGCAAGATTTCGATCAGAGATCAGCGCAAGATCAGGAGTTCGACGAAGATGATGCCCTGATCCTGGGTGAAAGCGACAATGTCTTTGGCGATGCCACCAGCTTTCAGGACTTTGCCGACCAGCTCGGCGCCAGCGCCCTGCCCGACCTTCTGGAAGCCGCCGCCGTCTATTGCGCCGAGGTGCTGCAGCGCCCAGAGTTCTCGCGCCCCTTGGTGATGCGGCAGATCGCGGCCCTTCCGGGCCAGTCTGACACTGCGCGCGAAGACTATCTGCGCGGTTTCGGCACGCTGCTGCGTCAGGGGCGCATCGCCAAGGTCAAGCGCGGCATGTTCGCCCTGACCGACCGCTCGCCCTATCTGGCCGAGGCGCGCAAGCAGGCAAGCTGAGCGTTCAGCACAGCATCAAGGCCGGGTCTGCCACCCGGGCCTTAACACAGGTGGGTCGCCCAAGGGGCTTGACCCACCTGTTTCATTCCGCGTCGGGGTCTTCTTGACCGATGCCCTTGAACACCGCCTTGAAGGGCAGGATCCATGCCACCCCCAACAGCAGGTAAACCGGAACCTCCGCCCATAAAGGCAGGCGCGGCAATGCATTCATCACCGTCACAGCCAAGACGATATAGGCCGGCATCCCGACCAAAAGGATAAGCAAAGACAATCGCTTGCGTGCTTTGTAACCCAATGCCATGGCAGGTCTCCCGAAGGGGCGGTCAATCCGCGAAAGGGTCGGTTACCAAGATCGTGTCATCACGCTCGGGGCTGGTGGACAAAAGGGCGACCGGGCACTGGATCAGTTCTTCAATCCGGCGCACATATTTGATCGCCGCCCCCGGCAACTCGGCCCAAGACCGCGCTCCGGCAGTGTTTTCGGACCAGCCCTCCATCTCTTCATAGATGGGGGTGCAGCGCGCCTGTTGGTCGGCGGCGGTTGGCAGATAATCCATCCGCTGGCCATCAAGATCATAGCCGACACAGATTTTCAGCGTCTTGAACCCATCAAGCACATCAAGCTTGGTCAGCGCGATGCCCGACACGCCACTGGTGGCGCAGGTCTGGCGTACCAAGACCGCATCGAACCAGCCGCAGCGCCGCTTGCGCCCGGTGACGGTGCCGAATTCATGGCCCCGTTCGCCAAGGCGCTCGCCATCGGCGTCAAACAATTCGGCCGGGAACGGACCTTCGCCAACGCGGGTGGTATAGGCCTTGACGATGCCAAGCACGAAATCGATCGCCGTCGGGCCAAGGCCCACGCCGGTGGCCGCTTGGCCTGCAATGACGTTCGAGGATGTCACGAAAGGATAGGTGCCGAAGTCGATATCCAGCAAAGACCCCTGCGCGCCTTCGAACAGTATCCGCTTGCCCGCACGCCGCGCCTCGGTCAAGACTTTCCACACCGGGCCGGCATAGGGTTTGATTTTCGGAGCGATTTCAAGGATTTGCGCCTTCAGCGCCGCAGGATCAACCGGGTCAAGCCCCAGCCCCGCGCGCAAGGCGTTGTGATGGGTCAAAAGCCGGCCGATCCGGGTATCCAGCGTGGCTTCGTCAAAGATATCGGCCACGCGGATCGCGCGGCGGCCAACCTTGTCTTCGTAAGCAGGGCCGATGCCCCGGCCGGTGGTGCCAATCTTGGCGACACCGGTTTGCGCTTCGCGGCCACGGTCCAATTCGCCGTGAATGGGCAGGATCAAGCTGGCGTTTTCGGCCAAGATCAGGTTTTCAGGCGTAATTTCAACGCCCTGCGCTCGCAGCTTGTCAATCTCGGTCACAAGGTGCCAAGGGTCGACCACCACGCCATTGCCGATAACGCTCAGCTTGCCGCCGCGCACGATGCCGCTGGGCAGCAGGCTCAGCTTGTAAACCTTGCCGTCGATCACCAGCGTGTGGCCGGCATTATGGCCGCCCTGAAAGCGCGCGATGACATCGGCGCGCTCGCTCAGCCAGTCAACAATCTTGCCCTTGCCCTCGTCGCCCCATTGTGCGCCCACGACAACCACATTGGCCATGTTCCCGGTCCCTTGCTTTTCAGAAAAACCGTGCGTCCTATAGCGGTCAGGCGCGGCCAGCGAAACAGCAAAATGGCCGCAGGCGCCGAATGGCCCGCGATTGGAGGGAATGATGCTGCTCTATGTCACGCTTGGCACCAATGATCTGGCCCGCGCCACGCGGTTTTATGATGCAGTGATGCCCTGCCTTGGGCTGCAGCGCTGCTTCGCGAATGAAGACGAGATCGGTTATGGCGCGCCTGATCCGGAACGGATTCGCTTTTGGGTGACAAAGCCTTTCGACGGCCAGGCTGCCACGGTTGGCAACGGCTCGATGGCTGCGCTGACAGCGGCCACGCGCGCCGCGGTTGATGCCTTCCATGCCGCAGGCCTTGCGGCGGGGGGGCATGACGAAGGGGCGCCCGGCCTGCGGCCTTATGGGGCGCATTTCTACGCCTGCTACCTGCGCGATCCGGATGGCAACAAGCTTTCCGCTGTGTGCGAGGCACCTTCGTAGGGCTGAGGCCCCGATGGCCCTGCAAAGTGCGGTTGCAATGCTGATTGCTTTGCCCCTGCCAGGCGCGGCGCGGCGGACAGGAATGGCAAAGGGCGTCTCCTTTGGTCTTGCGCCAACCGGTTCATCCGCCTAGATAGGCGCGTCAGCTTTGCGAAGGCCCCATGGAAAACGTTGTTCTCACCATCCACCTCATCCTTGCGCTGCTTTTGATCGGCGTTGTCTTGTTGCAGCGGTCAGAGGGTGGCGGTCTGGGCATGGGCGGCGGCGGGGCCATCTCGGCGCGCGGTGCGGCGACGGCCCTGGGCAAGATCACCTGGGTTCTGGCGGCGGCGTTCATCGTCACCTCTATCACGCTGACCATGCTGGCGGCAGGCGCTGGAAAGACCGGATCGGTTGCCGACCAGATCGGCATTCAGGCCCCGAAACCCGCCGAGACCCCTGCCCCGGCTGCGTCGGATCTGTTGCCGCCCGCCCCTGCGGATGCCCCGGCGACCCCGCAAAAAGCCGAAAACTAAGCCTCTATCTGTTGCGGCTCTGCCGTAATGTGAAACATCATATTGCGGTGCGGTTGCGCCCTTGGCTTTCTATGGCTATAGGTCAACTCCCGTGACGTTGCGATTCCCGAAGGCCGAATCGCGCGAAGTTCAAACACGGGAGACCCCATATGGCGCGCTACATTTTCATCACAGGCGGCGTGGTGTCTTCGCTTGGCAAAGGGCTGGCTTCGGCCGCACTTGGGGCCTTGTTGCAGGCCCGCGGCTATACGGTGCGGCTGCGCAAACTTGACCCCTATCTGAACGTCGATCCCGGCACGATGAGCCCGTTTGAACATGGCGAGGTTTTCGTCACCGACGACGGTGCGGAAACCGACCTTGACCTTGGCCATTACGAACGCTTCACCGGGGTGCACGCACGCATGACCGACAGCATTTCGTCGGGCCGGATTTATTCCAACGTGTTGGAAAAGGAACGCCGCGGCGATTACTTGGGAAAAACCATTCAGGTCATTCCGCACGTCACCAATGAAATCAAAGACTTCCTTCGCATTGGCGATGAAGAGGTGGATTTCATGCTGTGCGAGATCGGCGGCACGGTGGGCGATATCGAAGGCCTGCCCTTCTTCGAATCCATCCGTCAGTTCATCCACGAACGCCCGCGCGGCCAATCGATTCTGATGCATCTCACGCTTTTGCCCTATCTGGCGGCCAGTGGTGAGTTGAAGACCAAACCCACCCAGCATTCGGTCAAGGAACTGCAATCCATCGGTCTGGCCCCCGATGTGCTGGTGTGCCGGTCCGAGCATCCGATCCCGGAACGTGAGCTTGAGAAGATCGCCCTGTTCTGCAACGTGCGCAAAGACCATGTTGTTCCGGCTTATGATCTGAAAACCATCTATGAAGCCCCGCTCGCCTATCACCGCGCAGGGCTGGATCAGGCGGTTCTGGACGCCTTTGGCATCACTCCGGCGCCAAAGCCCAACCTGTCGCGCTGGGAAGATGTGATGGACCGCATCACCCACCCCGAGGGCGAGGTGCGTGTGGCCATCGTTGGTAAATACACTCAGTTGGAAGACGCCTATAAGTCGATCGCCGAGGCGCTGACCCATGGCGGCATGGCCAACCGCACCAAAGTGCGCGCCGAATGGATCGATGCCGAGATCTTTGATCGGGAAGACCCGGCCCCCTATCTGGCGAATTTCAACGCCATTCTGGTGCCCGGCGGCTTTGGCGAACGCGGCACCGAAGGCAAGATCAAGGCCGCCACCTTTGCGCGCGAAAAGAAGATCCCCTATCTGGGCATCTGTCTTGGCATGCAAATGGCCGTCATCGAAGCCGCGCGCAATCTGGGCGGCATCGCCGATGCGGGTTCCGAAGAATTTGACCATGAGGCGAAGGCCAAACGCTTTACCCCGGTGGTCTATCACCTGAAGGAATGGGTGCAGGGCAACCACACCGTGCGCCGCAAGGCCGATGATGCCAAGGGCGGCACCATGCGTCTGGGGGCCTATACCGCGAACCTGAAACCGGGGTCAAAAGTGGCGCAGATCTACGGGTCAACCGTGATCGAAGAACGCCACCGCCACCGCTATGAGGTGGACGCCAAATACATCGAAGGCCTGGAAAAATGCGGGCTGATCTTTTCGGGCATGAGCCCCGACGGCCGCCTGCCCGAGATCGTCGAGATCAAGGACCACCCGTGGTTCATCGGCGTGCAATTCCACCCGGAATTGAAATCAAAACCCTTCGCCCCGCATCCGCTGTTTGCGGATTTTGTCAGGGCGGCGAAGGAGGCGGAGCGGTTGGTGTGAGGGGTGGGAACTCCTTGACGACGCTGACTGCTAAGTGTCTGTTTGTGCCAAATGACTTGGGGTATCTAGTATGGCTAAGCTTCTATCGCTGAGCATTTTATTTGTTTCGGCAATTCTCCCAAAGGCTGTTGTGGCGCAGACCGAGTTTGAAGTTACCGCCTTTCGAAAATCATCATCCAACTTTTATGAGATTGTCGTTCAAGGGACAAGAAAAGACCAAGAGATCGTGTGCGCTCTGAAGAATGCGGCAGGCGACATCATCGCGACCGACACGAAGTATGGCGACGCTCTGGCGACAAATGTCCTCATCCGGTACCAAGGTGATGATGTGATTGACGCAATCTGCGTTCCGAATGAATGATTTCGACATCCGACCGATCTTGGCTGCAACAGTAGGTCGGGCTTAAGGCTGACTGGTCTTCGCCGCTTGCCCGGAAACAATGCGCGAATGCGCCGCCGGGCCTCGCCCCAATGCCCGGCAACGGTTTGCCTGCAAACCGTGAAAAGGGACCTCCCCCCGGGAGGGCGCGTTTGCAACGTCACCAGCAAAACTTCGGGGGAAGATCTTGCCCCATAAAGTGCCTAGAACCAGCCTTGGCGCGCCGTCCCGAGGTCGGGCGCGGCCCTTTGTTGTGATTTGGCATCAGGCGGGTAAAGTAAGCACCTGACACAAGGAGTTCCCCATGCCCGCCTACTGGATCGGCCACGTCACCATCTCTGACCCCACCGCCTATGAGGCCTACCGACAGACCAATGCCGCCGCCTTTGCCAAATACGGGGCAAGGTTTCTGGTGCGGGGTGGGGCGCAGGATGTGGTTGAAGGCGTGGTCCGCCCCCGCACCGTGGTGATCGAATTTGCCGATCTGAAAGCCGCGCAGGAGTGCTATCACTCGCCCGAATATCAGGCGGCCAAGGATTTGCGGGACGGAGTGTCGCTGGCGGATTTGTGTATTGTGGAGGGGTATCTGTGACCCTCACCCGGCCCGCGCCAAATTCCGGCGCTGAAAACCTTCCACTTACCCGGCCCGCGAAGGCGTTCGCGGGCGTTCGGCGCTGAAAACAGTCCACTGGACTGTTTTCTCCCCGGGCAAGCCCGGGGCCGCGCCTTACCCCACCGGTGCCCAGATCACGTCGTCGATCCTTCGCGCCCCGGTGGCCAGCATGCCCAGCCGGTCAAAGCCCAGCGCGATGCCGGCCGCCTCGGGCATCAATTCCAGCGCGGCCAGAAAGCTTTCGTCGATCGGATAACGCTCGCCGTAAACCCGCGCCTTCTCGTCCATTTCGGCCTGAAACCGCCGTCGCTGTTCGGCCGGGTTGGTCAATTCGCCAAAGCCATTGGCCAGTTCCACCCCGCAGGCGTAAACTTCAAACCGCTCGGCCTCGCGCGGGTCATCGGCGCAGACCCGCGCCAAGGCGGCCTCGGCGGCAGGATAGCGGTCAAGGAAGGTTACCCGGCCAAGGCCAAGATGGGGTTCGACCTTTTCCGACAAGACCCGAGAAAAGATGTCGGACCAGACATCATCCGCGGCCACCTTCACGCCCGAGGCGATGGCTTGCGCGGCCAAGGCGGCGCGGTCAGGCACCGGCCCCTGCAGGCTGGCCAGCAGGTCAATCCCGGCATGCCTGCGAAAGGCGTCTGCCACCGACAGCCGTTCGGGGGCAAGCGCCGGGTCGCAAACGGCATCGCGGCAGCGCAACACGCCCCCCCCCGCCGCAAGGCGCAGGAAGGCCAGCGTGTCCTCCATCAAAACCGTGTAATCTTCCGCCACGCGGTACCATTCCAGCATGGTGAATTCCGGCGAATGGCGCGCGCCCCTTTCACGGTTGCGCCAAACATGGGCAAAGCTGAAAATCCGCCGCTCGCCCGCCGCCAGAAGCTTTTTCATCGCAAACTCGGGGCTGGTGTGCAGATAAAGCCGCCGCCCCTGGCCGTCATTGCCGATGGCCTCGCAGGTCATGGCGTGCAGATGGGTTTCATTGCCGGGCGAAACCTGCAGCGCTGACGGATCCACCTCCAGAAAATCGCGCTGGGAAAACCAATCGCGAAGCCCCGCCTGAATGCGGTTGCGCGCCAAAAGCGCGGGGCGACGGTCGGCGTGGCGACTGGGATGCCACCATTCATGGGCCAAGTCGGCGGGTTTTTCGGCTTTCATCTGGCGAAACCTGCAAATCTGCGCTAAGGGCAGCGCCATCCTGCTGCCCGGGCCATTACGGGCTGCTTTGGCACAGCCCCATAACGGAAACGGAAACCATGGTCAAAGTTATCGCTTCTTCCCTGCGCAAGGGAAACATCGTGGAACTGGAAGGTCGGCTTTACGCCGTGCTGAAAGCCGAAAACTTTCATCCCGGCAAAGGCACCCCGACCACCAGCGTGGACATGCGCCGCATCTCGGATGGGGTGAAGGTTGCCGAACGCTGGCGCACCACCGAAATGGTGGAAAAAGCCACCGTGGACGAACGGGAATATGATTTCCTGTACGAAGATGGCGAAGGCTTTCACTTCATGAACCCAGAAACCTATGAACAGGTTGCCGTGAATGCCGATGTGGTGGGTGACGACAAGGTTCTGCTGACCGATGGCATGAAATGCTATCTGCGTTTGCATGAAGAGGTCGCGATCTCGATCGAATTTCCGCAAAAGATCGTCGTTGAAATCGCCGAGACCGAACCGGTTGTCAAAGGCCAGACCGCCTCGTCCAGCTACAAGCCCGCGCTGTGCACCAATGGCCTGCGGGTTCTGGTGCCGCCCCATATCGGCGCAGGCACCCGCATTGTCATCAACACCGATGACTATTCCTATCAGGGTCGCGAAAAGGATTGATCCTTGTGGCCTGACCACCAAAGGCGGGTCCAAGCGGCCCGCCTTTTTCTTATGAGGCGCCCAAGCTGTCGTACCAACACATCTACCACGCCGGAAATCTGGCCGATGTGCAAAAGCATGCGCTTTTGGCGTGGATGCTGGAGTACCTGACGCAAAAGGACAAGCCGCTCAGCTATATCGAAACCCATGCCGGCCGGGGGCTTTATGATCTGGGCGCGCAAGAGGCGTTGAAAACCGGCGAGGCGCGGGCCGGGATCGACATGGCCGAAGGCTGGTTTCCGGCCGATCATCCCTATTTGCAGCGCCTGTTTGAAACCCGCAGCCAATATGGCCGAAACGCCTATCCCGGCTCTCCGCTGATTGCGGCACTGGGGCTGCGCGAAACCGATACGATCCATCTGGCCGAACTGCATCCGCAGGAACATGCCGCCCTGAGCGCCAATCTTGGGCCCTGGGGTGCGCTGGTACAAAAGCGCGATGGGTTTGAAATGGCGCTGGCTCTGACGCCGCCTACTCCGCGGCGCGGCCTGATGCTGATCGACCCCTCTTATGAGGTGAAGGAGGATTACCAGACCATCCCGAAGGTGATGGGCCAGATCGCCCGCAAATGGAATGTGGGCGTGCTGGCGCTATGGTATCCGATTTTGCAAACAGGGGCGCATCTGGCAATGCTGGCAGCGCTTGAAGCACAGTTTCCCGACGCCTTTCGCCACGAACTGCGCTTTCCCCCGGTGCGTGACGGGCACAAGATGATCGGCACCGGGATGTTCGTCGTGAACCCGCCCTTCGGCATTGCAACCGAAGCGGCCCGGCTGAGCGCCTGTTTCCCGACCTGAGCCCTGCCAGACCCCACGGCGCGGCTGCCTGGCGATCAGCGCCGGTTTTGGGCTTTTCACCGCCCGGTGGGGGGCTTATCGTGCCGCCATGTTCAACCTGATCCAGCGCCTTTTCGCCCCCGTCCCCACCGCCCTGCCCGTTGCAGATGCCGATCTGGCATTGGCCGCCCTTTTGGTGCGGGTGGCGCGCACAGACCGCATGTATGCGATTGAAGAGGTCGAGCGGATCGACCGCATCCTTATGGCGCGGCATGGGTTTGGCAGCTTTGAGGCCGCCGCGATGCGGGCCGCCGCCGAAAAGCTGGAAGCAGAGGCCCCTGATACCGTGCGCTTTACCCGGGTGTTGAAAGAGGCGGTGGCGCTGGAAGACCGCATGGCGCTGGTGGTGGCGCTGTGGGAGGTTGCGCTTGCCGATGGTCAGCGCGATGCCGAGGAAGACCATGAATTGCGGCTGCTGTCGGGGCTTTTGGGGCTGACCGATGTAGAATCGGCCGCCGCGCGCCAAAGGGCGGCCATCGAATGATCGCATCCCTTGGCATGTATGACTGCGCCGAAACCGCCGCGGCGAATGACAGGTTCTGGGCCCTGATCCGTGACGCCCTGCGCGCCAAGGGCCTTGCTGCCCCCGAAGACCTGGTGCGGGGCGAAGGCGCCTATTGGGCGGCCTGGCAAGACCCCAAGCTTGTCTTGTCGCAGACCTGCGGCTTTCCGTTTCGGGCGCGGTTGCATGAAAAGGTAACGCTGGTGGCGACGCCCGATTATGGCCTTGAAGGCTGCCCGCCGGGCTATTACGCGTCGGTCTTTGTCGCGCGTGCTGAGGATGGGCGCTGCCTGCCCGAATTCCGCCAAGCGCGTTTTGCCTATAACGAGGCGCTCAGCCAATCGGGTTGGGCTGCACCGCAAAACCATGCCGCCACCATGGGGTTTCACTTTGCGCCCTTGGTGGAAACCGGCTCGCACCGCGGCTCGGCGCTTGCAGTGGCAGAGGGCCGGGCCGATCTGGCAGCGCTAGATGCGCTGACCTGGTCGATGCTGCAGCGTTGGGAGCCGGCCGCGGCATCCTTGCGCGTGGTGGCGCGCACCGCCCCCACCCCGGCCCTGCCCTATATTGCGGCCAAGGGGGCCGATGCCGAGGCAAGCTTTGCCGCGCTGGCATCCGCGGTTGCCGGCCTGTCGACGCAAGACCGCGAAACCCTGTCCTTGCGGGGTGTCGTGCGAATCGCGGCGGCGCGCTATTTGGCGGTTCCGGTCCCCCCCACACCTGAACAAGTTGCGCAAAACGCTTGACCGTTTTGCCCAAATGACCCCGCACAAGGCGCACAAAGCCCGTTGCAATGCCGCCCAATCTGCGCCCTATTTGCACATCAGCCAAAATAAGTAAGGCCCACATGACCGACGCCCCTTCAACGCCCGTCATCGAAATTCGCGACTTGCACAAAAGCTATGGCCAGCTTGAAGTGTTGAAAGGCGTCGATCTTGTTGCCCCCAAAGGGCATGTCGTGTCGCTCATCGGGTCGTCCGGTTCGGGCAAGTCGACGCTGCTGCGCTGCTGCAACCTTCTGGAAGAAAGCCAGCAGGGCGAGATCAAGTTCGAAGGCGAAACCGTGCGCTGGCGTGGCGAGGGGCACAACCGCCACCCCGCCGACCGCGCGCAGGTCACCCGGATGCGCACCAACCTGTCGATGGTGTTCCAGCAGTTCAACCTTTGGTCCCACATGACAATTTTGCAAAATGTCATGGAAGCGCCGCTGACCGTGCTGAAGCGCGATCCCAAAGAGGTTGAGGAAAAGGCCCGCCACTATCTTGCCAAGGTCGGCATCGATGACAAGGCCGATGCCTGGCCGGCCATGCTGTCGGGCGGCCAGCAACAGCGCGCCGCAATCGCGCGCGCCTTGTGCATGGAGCCTAGGGCCCTTTTGTTTGATGAGCCGACCAGCGCCCTTGACCCCGAGTTGGAGCAAGAGGTGGTCAAGGTCATCAAGGCCTTGGCAGACGAAGGGCGCACCATGATCCTTGTCACCCATGACATGAAGCTTGCCGCCGATGTCTCGGATCATGTGATCTTCCTGCATCTGGGCAAGATTGAAGAAGAAGGCCCGCCCACCAGCCTGTTTAGCAATCCGCAGACCGATCGTTTGCGGGGCTTCCTGTCGGCCACAGGCAACTGACATGACCTGTTCGGGGGTCATCGCAGCGGCGGGCTTTGCCCTGACCCTAGCGGCGGGCGAACCGGTGGTCTTTGCCACCGAAGCCCCCTTTCCCCCCTATAGTTTTGTCGATGCTGCAGGTGTCATCACCGGGTTTGAGCGCGATGTCGGCGACGAGGTTTGCCGCCGTGCGCTGCTGGTGTGTGACTGGCGCAATGTGCAGTTCGACCGGCTGATCCCCGGCGTCATGACGGGCGAGTTTGATGTGGTGCTCGGCGGGCTCGCCGTCACGCCAGAGCGTATGCGGCTGGTGGATTTCACGTTCGCCTATAACGAATCTTCTGACACCGATGTGCTTTACGGCCATGCGGGCGCCCCTGCCCCGGCGCAGGCCCGCGTTGCGGTGCAATCGGGCACCATCCAAGAGGCACATGCCCGCGACATGGGCTGGGATCTGCGGCCCTTCGGCACCCCCGCCGAGGTGCTGGGTGCCGTGGCCAGCGGCGCGGCCGACCTGGCCTTTGGTGCCTTTGAAAGCGAGATCGCAAACCTGCCCGATCTGCTGCCACTTTACGAAGAAGACGTGCCCGATATGGGCACCGCCATGGCTGTCTGCCGGGGCAATGATGCCCTTTTGCAGCGGCTAAACGCAGCACTTGGGGCCATGATGGAAGATGGCACCATTGACGAGTTCACCCAGCGGTGGCTTTAGTCACCCATCGGGAACGCGAAAGACGACATCCGAGTTCAACAAACCCAACCGGGAGACGACCCATGAAAAAACTGCTTCTTGCCACTGCACTTGCCGGCCTTGCCAGCACCGCCTTTGCTCAGGACGTCGTGCGTCTTGGCACCGAGGGCGCCTATCCTCCCTACAACTTCATCAATGATGCCGGCGAAGTCGCGGGCTTTGAGCGTGAGTTCGGCGATGAGCTGTGCAAGCGCGCTGGCCTGACCTGCGAATGGACCACCAACGAGTGGGACAGCATCATCCCGAACCTGCAGTCGGGCAACTATGACGTCATCATCGCCGGCATGTCGATCACCGACGAGCGCGAAGAAGTCATCGATTTCAGCCAGGGCTACCTGCCCCCGGCCTCGTCGGCCTATCTGGCCCTTTCGGCCGATGTCGATCTGAAATCCGGCCCGGTTTCGGCCCAGACCTCGACCATTCAGGCGGCTTTCGTTGCGGCCAATGGCATGACCGTGGTTGAATTCGCAACGCCCGAAGAAACCGTTGCTGCGGTGAAGAACGGCGAAGCTGTCGCTGTGCTGGCCGACAAGGACTATCTGGCCCCGATCGCGGCTGAATCCAATGGCGAGCTGGTGCTTTTGGCGCAAGAAGAATCCATCGGTGGCGGCGTGGGCCTTGGCCTGCGTGACAGCGACGACGAGCTGCGCGGCAAGTTCGATGCGGCGATCAAGTCGATGAAATGCGACGGCACGCTGGATGCGATGATCACCAAGCCCGAATACTTCGGTCCCGAGGCCAAGACCTGGGGTGAAGCTGGCAAAGAAGGCTGCTAAGCCTCTTTTCGGGCGGCGGCTTTCATAGCCGCCGCCCGTTTTCCATCCTGCAGCTGCGAAGGGCCGATCGATGTTTTCATTTTGCGCCGATCCCAAGGCGATCGAGGGGCTTTCCTGGCTGGTCTGCTATCTGACCTCGGCCAAGCATCTGTCGTTTTACGCATCCTTTGGCACGGTCTTGCTGCTTTTGGTCGTGACCGCCCCTGCTGCGCTGGCCTTTGGCTTTGGCGGCGCCACCGCGGCCCGGTCGCCGTTCCTGCCGGCCCGTATTTTTGGCAAGACCTATATCGCCATGGTGCGCGGCGTGCCCGATATCGTGTTTTTCCTGTTCTTCGTCATCGCGCTGGATCAGGGCATTGAATATCTGAAAAGCCTTGCGGTTTGCCCCGATGGGGCCTGGCCCTGGCAGGGCCTTGAATTTCGTGTGTGCAAAGAGGCGAAGGTGCCCTTGGCCACCTCATCCCCCTTCTGGCACGAAGCCTATGGTTTCATGCTGGCTGTGGTAACCTTTGCCATCGTCTTTGGTGCCTTTGTTGCCAATGTGCTTTTTGGCGCCATGCAGGCCGTGCCCCGCGCGCAGCTTGAAACAGCCGAGGCTTATGGCATGAACCACGCCCAAGTCTTCCGCCGCATCTTGGTGCCGCAAATGTGGGTCTATGCCCTGCCCGGCCTGTCGAACCTGTGGATGATCCTTATCAAGGCGACCCCGCTTTTGTTCCTGCTCAGTGTCGAGGACATCGTCTATTACGCCCGCGAATTGGGCGGATCGAAGACCCAAGCCTATGAATACCCGCATGGCGACTGGCGGCTTTGGTATTTTCTGGCGCTGCTGTGTTTCTATCTGTTGATGACCCGGCTGTCGGAAGGGGTCTTGGGACGCCTTTCGGCGCGACTGTCCAAAGGGCAGGCCACCGCCGCAGGCGAAGCAATGCGAAAGGCCGCAGCATGACCATGACCTGCCTTGAAACCGTGCAGGCCTATGGGCTGCGTGCCATCGGCATTGGTGAAAACCTGCTGCCGAAATCTGACTTCACCCTGTGCCAGCACTTCACGCTGATCGGCTCTGGCATGATATGGAACCTGTATTTCGGCACGGTGGCGCTGGCCTTCGGCTTTTTTCTGGCCAACGCGTTGGCGCTTGCCAAGGCCGCGCGCAATCCTTGGCTGCGCAAGCCCGCCGAATGGTTCGTCTTTGTGTTCCGCGGCTCGCCCTTGTTCATCCAGTTCTTCATTGCCTATGAAACGCTGGTTCTGCTGCCGCGCAGCGGGATTGAGATCTTTGGTCTGACCGTGGCCACAAGCTGGCTGACAAAGGCCTGGGCGGGGGCATTGCTGGTGCTGTTTCTCAACACCTCGGCCTATGCCGCCGAGATTTTCTATGGTGCCTTGCAGTCCATCCCGAAGGGCGATCTTGAGGCTGCCGATGCCTATGGCATTTCTGGATGGCAAAAGTTCCGCCGTATTCAGTGGCCAACCATGCTGCGGCTGGGTTGGCCTGCCTATACCAATGAAGCAATCTTCATGTTCCACGCCACTACGCTGGTGTTCTTTGCCAGCTTTCCCGCCTTTCGGCAGATGGGTGATGCCCTGTATTATGCCAATTACTTCGCCGACAAGACCTTCAATCCCTTCATCCCCTACCCGATTGTCGGCTTTTACTTCGTGCTGCTGACGCTTTTGGTCACCGGACTTTTCGGCTGGGTGAACCGGCGGTTGAACCGGCATCTGCCGCAAAACAGCCGTGTCAGAAATCGCTTGCGCATGAACCTGATCCGGTAGTATTCTAAATTTGATCAAATTAGGGATGAGCCATATCGGCCCCTTGCGTTGATTGAAAACAGGGAAAGGATCAAGGGCATGATCCGTAACCTGCCTGCCGGACCATAGCGGTCTGGCGCGGGGGGTCATTGCCCTTATCTCGCACAAAATGATGAAAGATTGGCTGAGAAAGCACCCAGACGTCCGCACCATCCGGGTGGCGGCGGTGGATTTGAATGGACAGGCGCGGGGCAAACGGGTGCCTGCGCGTTTTGCAGAAAATGTGGTCAAGAACGGCACGCGGTTTCCGTTTTCGGTTCTGAACCTTGATATCTGGGGTGAAGATATCGACGACAGCCCGCTGGTTTTTGAACAGGGCGATCAGGACGGCGTGTTGAAGCCGACCGAACGCGGCTTCATGCCAATGCCCTGGCTTGAGGCGCCGACGGCACTTTTGCCGATCTGGATGTTCCGCGAAAACGGCACGCCCTATGAAGGTGACCCGCGCCACGCATTGCGGGCGGTGGTTGAACGTTTCAAGGCCCGCGGCCTGACACCGGTCTGCGCGATGGAGCTGGAGTTTTTCCTGATCGACGACAGCGGCAAGACCATGCAGGTTCCCGCCAGCCCCCGCTCTGGCAAGCGCCGCAAGGCCGCCGAAACCTTGTCGATCCGCGCGCTTGACGCCTTCGACACCTTCTTCACCGACCTTTACGACGCCTGCGAGGCGATGGACATTCCCGCCGACACCACCACCTCGGAAACCGGGTTGGGTCAGTTCGAAGTGAACCTGATGCATTGTGACGACCCGCTTCGGGCCGCTGATGATGCCTGGCTGTTCAAGATGCTGGTCAAGGGTCTGGCCCGGCGCCACGGCTTTGCCGCCAGTTTCATGGCCAAACCCTATCCGGAATACTCCGGTTCGGGGCTGCACACCCATTTCAGCCTGGTTGACGAAAAGGGCGACAACGTGTTCGACAGCGGCGGGCCGAAGGGCACGGCGATGATGAAACACGCTGTTGCGGGCTGCCTGAATGCCATGCGCGATTCCGCGCTGATCTTTGCGCCGCACCAAAACAGCTATGAACGTCTGGTGCCGGGCAAACATGCGCCGACCTCCATCGCATGGGGCTATGAAAACCGCACCACCGCCATCCGCATCCCAGCCGGCAGCGCCTCGGCACGGCGGATCGAACACCGCGTGGCGGGGGGGGATGTGAACCCCTATCTGATGCTTGCCGCAATTCTGGGCGCGGCCTTGGACGGGATCGAAAACGAGATGGACCCGCCAAGCCCCATTGTCGGCAATGCCTATGCGTTGGACGGCCTGCCCCAGATCCCGGATTCGTGGGAAGCCGCCATCGACGCGCTGGAGCAAAGCCAGATCGTGCCGCACTTCATCCACCCCGAGCTTATCAAGAACCTGATCTCGACCAAGCGGCAGGAACTGCACTATATCGCCGAACTGACAGACCAAGAACGGGTCGAGCTTTACCTCGACACGGTCTAAGGCCTTCCCGTTTCGATCAAATCCCGCGATGTCCCCCCTTGACCAACCGGGGGGGCGCTGCGCTAACCTTGGCTTGTGGAAACAACGGACTTTTCATGCTGATCGGCATTCTGCAAACGGGCTTGGCACCCGAGGCTCTCGCCCCGACCTCGGGCGATTATCCGGATATGTTTGCCAGGCTTTTGGAGGGTCACGGTTTCACCTTCCGCACCTACAAGGTGCTGGAGGGCGCGCTTCCGGCCCATGTCACCGATTGCGATGGCTGGCTTATCACCGGCTCGCGCCACGGGGTCTATGAAGACCATGACTGGATCCCCCCGCTTGAACGCTTCATCCGCGACAGCTTTGCCGCGCATGTGCCGATGGTGGGCATCTGCTTTGGCCACCAGATCATCGCCCAGGCGATGGGCGGCAAGGTGGAACGCTATGCCGGCGGCTGGGTGGTCGGCGCGACGGATTATGATTTCAACGGCACGACCCTGACGCTGAACGCGTGGCATCGCGATCAGGTGACCGAGGCCCCGAAAGGGGCGCAGGTGATTGCCAGCAATGATTTTTGCGCCAATGCAGCACTTCTTTACGATGACCGGGCGCTGACAGTGCAGGCCCATCCCGAATTTCGCCCCGAATTTGTGGATGGTTTGATGAAAACCCGGGGCAAAGGTGTGGTTCCCGACGCGGTGATGGCAAAAGCCGCCACCAAATTGGCAGCACCTTTACAAGACAAGACCATGGCGGCCCAGATTGCCGCTTTCTTCAAGGCCCCCCGCGCCTCTCAGACCACTCAGGTCTGATCTTGGGTCCGGGGTTAACCCGAAAAAATAGTGTGAACCATGTCCAAATGGACCGACCAGCTGCCCGAGGCAGCCCGCGAATACATTGGCAACCGTCGTGTGGATGAAGTGGAATGCGTGATCGGCGACATTGCCGGCGTGGCGCGTGGCAAGGCCATGCCTGCGGCGAAATTCGCAAAGCAAACCAACTACTTCCTGCCAAATTCGATCTTTTTGCAAACCATCACAGGCGAATGGGCCGACAATCCCTTTGACGCCTTCACCGAACCCGACATGATCCTTGAACCCGATTGGTCCACCGCCACGGCCGCGCCATGGACGGCGGATGTCACCTTGCAGGTGATCCATGACGCCAAGGACCAGCAGGGCAATCTGGTGGGGTTCAGCCCGCGCAATGTGCTGCGCCGCATCGTCAATCTTTATGCCGCTCAAGGCTGGACCCCGGTCGTGGCCCCCGAGATGGAATTTTTCCTGACCGCGCGCAACATCGACCCAAACCAGCCGGTTATTCCGCCAATGGGCCGTTCGGGCCGCCGGGCGGCGGGCAAACAGGCCTATTCGCTGTCGGCGGTTGATGAATATGGCAAGGTTATCGATGACATCTATGACTTTGCCGAAGCGCAAGGGCTGGAAATTGATGGCATCTTGCAAGAAGGCGGCGCGGGGCAGATCGAACTCAACCTTGCCCATGGCGATCCGGTGCGGCTTGCCGATGACGTGTTCTTCTTCAAACGCCTGATCCGAGAGGCGGCACTACGCCATGATTGCTTTGCAACCTTCATGGCCAAGCCCATCGCGGGCGAGCCGGGCAGTGCCATGCATATCCACACCTCGGTGGTCGAAACCAAAAGCGGCAAGAACATCTTTTCCGGCCCAAAAGGGGTTGAGACGGAAGCCTTCTTTCATTTCATCGGCGGCATGCAAAAGCACCTTGGTGCAGGGGTTGCCCTGTTTGCGCCCTATGTGAACAGCTTTCGGCGCTATGTGCCGGACTTTGCAGCCCCCATCAATCTGGAATGGGGCCGCGACAACCGCACCACCGGGCTGCGGGTGCCCATCTCGTCTACCGCCGCGCGGCGGGTGGAAAACCGCCTTCCAGGGATGGATTGCAACCCCTATCTTGGCATCGCGACCACGCTGGCCTGCGGCTATCTGGGGCTGATAAACAAAACCGCCCCCCGGCCCGAGTTTTCCGGAAACGCCTATATCGACAGCGACGAGATCCCGACAACCATGGGCGATGCCTTGGACCTTCTGGAAGAGGACGCCGCCCTGACCGAAGTGATGGGCACCGATTTCTGCAAGGTTTATGATTCGGTAAAGCGCAATGAATACAAAGAGTTCTTGCAGGTCATCAGCCCGTGGGAGCGGGAACATCTGCTGCTGAACGTGTAAGGACCGGCGATGAACCTTCTGCATGTGAATGACCGGGCGGGGGAATACCCCCCCTCCCACTATGCCGCAACGCGCACCGATTTTGCGCCCTGCCCCCCCCTTCAGGGCGAGGTGCGGGCCGATGTCTGCGTGGTTGGGGCGGGTTATACCGGGCTTTCGGCGGCACTGCATCTGGCGCAAAAGGGCCTGACGGTGGTGGTGCTGGAGGCGCATCGCGTGGGCTTTGGGGCCTCGGGGCGCAATGGCGGTCAGGTGGGGTCGGGCCAGCGGCAAGATCAGGTCTGGCTGGAAAAAGCCGTGGGGCGCGAAGAGGCCCACCGCATGTGGGACTTGGCCGAAGATGCCAAGGCGCTGGTCAAGGGATTGATCGCGCAGCACGACATGCCCGTTACCTTCTACCCCGGTGTGGCGCAGGCCTGCTGGTCCACCAGCGAAGTGCGCGACGCCCATAGCTATGCCGAAAAGCTGCGCCGGGACTATGGCTATGACCAATTGGAACCGTTGGACCGTGCCGGCATTCAGCGCCTGATCGGCTCAAAGGCCTATCAGGGTGGCGATGTGGATCGCGGCGCGGGCCATGTCCACCCGCTGAACTATGCCATCGGCTTGGCGCAGGCCGCACAAAAGGCCGGCGCAGTGATCTGCGAAGGCTCTGAGGTGATACGGCTGGAACCGGGGGCAAAGCCCACTGTCCAAACCGCCCAAGGCCGGGTGATCTGCGATCAGGTTCTTTTGGCGGCCAACGGCTATCTTGGCAATCTGGAACCGAGCGTTGCTGCCAAGGTCATGCCGATCAACAATTTCATCGTGGCCACCGAACCCTTGGGCGATCGGGCGGCCGAGATCCTTGCCGAACCCGTCGCCGTGGCGGACACCAAATTCGTGGTGAATTATTGGCGGCTTTCGGAAGACAACCGGCTTTTGTTCGGGGGCGGCGAAAGCTATGGCTACCGCTTTCCCGATATCGTGAAAACCGTTTCAAAACCGATGCTTGAGGTTTATCCCCAGCTGAAAGGCACCCGCATTGACTATGCCTGGGGCGGCACATTGGCAATCACGCTGAACCGCATGCCCTGCTTTGCACGGCCAGCAGAAAACGTGATGTCGGCTTCGGGGTTTTCGGGGCATGGCGTGGCGATGGCCACCCTTGCGGGCAAGCTGATGGCCGAAGCCGTGGCGGGCAATGCCGCAGGTTTTGATCTGATGGCCAGCCTGCCCCAGCCGCGTTTTCCCGGTGGGGCAACGCTACGCTGGCCGCTGCTGGTGCTGGCGATGACCTGGTATTCCCTGCGCGACCGTCTGGGCTTTTGACCCCCGCTTGCACGGCGGTGCATCGGCGGAAATCACCCGATTTCACCGATTGTCACTGGCCTGTCATCTGGCATGTGTTTAAAGTTTTCCTGAATAAGAGTTTCAGGAAAGCTTATCATGCCCGCTGACGGTCAAACCCTCGCCCCCAATGTCTATGACGCCGAGCCGATCCCCGAGGCCGCCCGCGCCGAGATCGACCGGCTTTTGGCTTCGGGTGATCTGTTCCGTTACACCGCCCCTGAAGCGGCCCCGGTGGCCCTTTTGGAACAGGAATTTGCCGAGCTTCTGGGCAGAAAATACGCGCTTGCCGTCTCTTCCTGTTCGGCGGCGCTGTTTTTGTCCTTGAAGGC
>JAIOXV010000028.1 GCA_021741465.1 Paracoccaceae bacterium | reverse complement strand
GTTGCGCCGGCGATCAGCCGATCAGCAGCCATCCCGCGCCATAGCCCAGCCCATAAGCAAGCGCCGACCCTGCCGCCACCAAGGCCCAAGCCACGCGTCCTGTGACACGCCCTGTGAAGCGCCCGCGCAAGAAGGGCACGCCGCCGCACAGGGTTGCAATCAGCACCGCGACAACCGGCACAGCCCAGATAGGAGCCTGCATGGCCCCAGCAACAAGCAATACAACAAAAAGAAGACCGCCGATCATGACCGCTTTCAGAAGAATGGCGCGCCGAGGCGCGCCATTTGATTACTGATCGAGGAAGCTTCGCAGCTTTCTTGACCGGCTGGGGTGTTTCAACTTCCGCAGCGCCTTGGCTTCGATCTGGCGAATACGCTCGCGGGTAACGCTGAACTGCTGGCCGACTTCTTCCAGCGTGTGGTCGGTGTTCATGCCGATGCCAAAACGCATCCGCAGCACCCGCTCTTCGCGCGGCGTCAAGGATGCCAGAACCCGCGTGGTGGTTTCCTTCAGGTTTTCCTGAATGGCGCTGTCCAAGGGCAGAATGGCGTTCTTGTCTTCGATGAAGTCGCCAAGCTGGCTGTCTTCCTCGTCGCCGATCGGGGTTTCCAGCGAAATCGGTTCCTTGGCGATCTTCATCACCTTACGAACCTTTTCCAAAGGCATCTGCAGCTTTTCGGCCAATTCTTCCGGCGTCGGTTCGCGGCCGATTTCATGCAGCATCTGGCGGCCGGTGCGTACCAGCTTGTTGATCGTCTCGATCATGTGCACCGGAATACGGATGGTGCGGGCCTGATCGGCGATCGAGCGGGTGATGGCCTGACGGATCCACCATGTCGCATAGGTCGAGAACTTATAGCCACGGCGGTATTCGAACTTATCAACCGCCTTCATCAGGCCGATATTGCCTTCCTGAATAAGATCAAGAAATTGCAGGCCGCGGTTGGTGTATTTCTTGGCAATCGAAATCACCAGACGCAGGTTGGCTTCCACCATTTCCTTCTTGGCCTGGCGGGCTTCTTTCTCGCCCTTTTGCACCTGATTGACGATGCGGCGGAATTCGGAAATGTCGACGCCGACATATTGGCCGACCTGCGCCATTTCGGTGCGCAGCTCTTCCACCTTGTCGCGGGATTTTTCGATCAGCGCCTGCCAGCCCCGGCCCGCCTTGGCGGCCATGCGGTCCAGCCAGGTCGGGTCCAATTCATAGCCTTGGTATTCGTCAATGAACTCGCGGCGGTTGATGCGGGCCGCATCGGCCAGCTTCACCATGCCAGAGTTGATCGCCATGATGCGCTTGTTGATGCCATAAAGCTGGTCGATCAGCGCTTCGATCCGGTTGTTGTGCAGATGCAGCGCATTGACCAAGGTGACAATCTCGGAGCGCAGCTTTTGGTACGCGGCCTCTTCGGCGGCCGAAAACCGCACGGTTTCCGACAGGGTCGCGGACATGCGGGCATCCTGCATTTCGGCCAGCTTGTCATAATCCCGCGCGATCAGGTCCAGGGTTTCCAGAACCTTGGGCTTCAAAGCTGCTTCCATTGCGGCCAGCGACATCGACACGCCATCTTCGTCATCATCTTCTTCGGCTTCGGCAAAGATAGGGTTGCCGTCGGCGTCCAGCTCAGGCTCGGCCGCCCCTGCGGCACGGCGCGGCGCGGCAGCACCGTCAACCGACACGCCTTCAATCTCGGGGCTGACCATCTCGTCGTCGCCGTCAAGGTTGCGTCCAAAGGTGGCTTCCAGGTCGATCACATCGCGTAGAAGGATGTCTTCGCTGAGAAGTTCGTCGCGCCAGATGATGATGGCCTGAAAGGTCAGCGGGCTTTCACAAAGCCCGGCGATCATCGTGTTGCGGCCGGCCTCGATGCGCTTGGCGATGGCAATTTCGCCCTCGCGGCTCAGAAGTTCGACACTGCCCATTTCCCGCAAATACATCCGAACCGGGTCATCGGTGCGGTCCAGCGCTTCGGTGGTTGTCCCAACGACGGCCACTTCGCGCGAGGTCGAGGTTTCGACCAACTCGCCCACCACAGGCTCGCCCTCTTCAACCTCTTCATCGTCGATGATGTTGATGCCCATTTCCGACAGCATCGCCATGACATCTTCGATCTGCTCGGAAGACACCTGCTCGGGCGGCATCACCGAATTCAGCTGGTCATAGGTGATATATCCGCGCTCTTTGGCGTCTGCGATCATCCGTTTGACGGCAGCCTGGCTTAGATCAAGGGAGACTTCGGCCTCTTCGCCTTCGGGTTTGCCGTCATCGGTGTCTTTCGAGGCCATGTCATCTCCGTTCGTCAGGGTGGGCGAATCAGTTGGGCGATTTGCGAATCAATACCGCGAATCACAGGAAAGCACAGGGGGTCCGCGCACTTTGGGTTAGCGTTTCTTTTCCCAAACCTTGCCATCGATCAAGTTTTGCAGATGATTTGAAAGCGCGGTGCGGTCTTCGCCCATGTCGCCGGCATCATCACGCGAGGGATGGTCGGCGCGGTGTCGGGCCTCGGCGGCCTTGGTCAGCCGCCAGGTCAGCCCCTCGTCAGCAAGGCCGGTCAGGTCATGTACGGCATCCTCGGTTTCACGCCGAGCGGCGCGATGGGCGTCCAGCTTGGCCATTTCTTCGGCCAGACACAGGGTGGCAAGTTCTGGGTCCGCCCGGTTGCGAATTGGCGGCGCGATCTGCACATGGGGACGGCGCATCAGCGTATCAAGGGCATCGCCCGCCGCTCGGGCCAGAATGTCGTGCAAATTGCCCGCATCTTCGTCGGCGTTGGCCAACAGGATCTGGCGCAGGCTGTTGTGCCCTTCGCCCGTCAGATCCAGACGTTCCAGCGCCGTTTCAAACCGGTGAATCAGCGCCGGATGGGTAATGAGGCTGGCCAGAATAACCGCCTCGCGCAGCACCTCTTCCACCGGCTGGCCTTGCGCCAGCAGGGATTGTCGGGCGCTGGCGCTGGCAGGCAGGGGCGTGCCCTTGGGCACAAAGCGGCCAGGCCGGAACGCAGGCACCCGCGCGCCGCCTTGCCCGAACAGATCCATCCGCAACCGCTTTATGTCTTCGCCATAATGCGTGCGGATCGACGGATCGGCGATCCGTTTGAGATGGGCGCGCAGGGTCTTGTCCAGCGCGGCTTTGCGTTCAGGGCTGTCAAAGACGCGGCCATCGGTTTCGCGCCGCCACAGCAGCGTCACCATCGGCTGGGCGGCATCCAACACCGCCTGCATCGCCGCCGCCCCTTGCGCCTTTATCAGATCATCAGGGTCCATCCCCCCTGGCAGAACGGCAAAGCGCAAAGCCTTGCCCGCCTCCAGAAGCGGCAGCGCAAGATCAATCACCCGCAGCGCGGCTCGAATGCCCGCCGTGTCCCCATCCAGTGCGATGATCGGCTCATCATGAATGCGCCACATAAGGCGCAGTTGGTCTTCAGTCACCGCCGTACCCAAAGGGGCGACCGCGGCGGTAAACCCGGCCTCGCACAGCGCAATCACATCCATATAACCTTCGGCCACGATCAAGGGCTTGCCCTTGCCCGCCGCCTCACGCGCGGGGGCGTGGTTGAAGAGATTGCGGCCCTTGTCGAAAATCTCGGTTTCTGGTCCGTTCAGATATTTCGCCCGCGCGTTCGGGTCCATCGCCCGGCCGCCAAGCGAAATCGCCCTGCCCCGGCCATCGCGGATGGGAAAGATAATCCGGCCGCGGAAGCGGTCATAGGGCGGGCCGCCATCGTCTGGCTTGGCGCAGACACCAGAGGCCACGATGAGATCGGCGGCAAAGCCCTTTTGCGTCAGCGCAAGGAAAAGGCCTTGGCGCTGGTCAGGGGCAAAGCCGATCTCCCAGCGGTCCTGGGCTGCGGCGGACAGGCCGCGCTTGGCCAGATAGGCCCGCGCATCGGCAGGCGCACTGGTCTTCAGCTGCAAGCGGAACCATTTGGCCGCCTCTTCCATCACGCCGATCAGCTGGCTGCGGCGATCGGCGACTTGGGCCGCGCGGGCATCGCGTTCGGGCATGGGCATGCCCGCCTCGCGCGCCAGAACCTCGACCGCTTCCATGAAGCCAAGGTTTTCGGTTTCCTTGATGAAGGTCAGCGCATCGCCCTTGGCGTGACAGCCAAAGCAATAGTAATAGCCCTTGCGGTCATCGACATGAAAAGACGCGGATTTTTCCTGATGGAACGGGCATGGCGCCCACATGTCCCCCTTGCCCTGGTTTGACTTGCGGATATCCCACGTCACCTTGCGCCCGACAACGGACGACAGGGAAACGCGCGTGCGCAGTTCGTCAAGGAAGCCGGACGGCAGAGACATACGGGTTATTGTGCTTTCCTGTGGCAGCCCCAGGGCGGGATCACGCCCCCGGACCCCTTGTGATATTTACGCATTGAGGAAGGATTAGGAAAGAAGATCGCGCGCGATGCGATGAAAAATCGCCACCCCGGGCTGGATCAGCGCATCGGGAAAGTCATAGTCGGGGTTGTGCAGCGCCGCAAGGCCATGGCCCGCGCCCAAGAACAACATGGCAGACCGCGTGCCGGGTTGACCGAAACGGCCAAAATCCTCGGACCCGCGCATCGGCAGATCGCCTGGGTCATGGGTCATGCCCAGCGCCTCAAGTGCGGCCGCGATGCGCTCTGTGGCGGCAGGATCGTTAACCGAGGCTGCGAAATCATCATGGGTTTCAAAGGCCACGGTCAGGCCATGCGCGCGGGCTGCGTCTTCAGCCAATGAGACCGCTTCGGCCCGCAGATCGGCCATATCAGCATCTTGCAGGCTGCGCAGCGTCACCCAAAGCTCGGCCATGCCGGGGGCAATACCAAAGGCCGGTTCGCCCAGACGGGCATGGGTTACCGTGACAAGCCGGTATCCCGGCGCCAAGGGTGCCGGTGGTGCAAGCCGGGTGAAACGGTCGATCAGGCTGGCCAAGGCAAGCCCGGGTGAGGTACCGGTTTCAGGCAGGCTTGCATGTGCCGTCTTGCCGCCAAGCGTTATCTTCAGCCCCTGACTGGCACAGTTCACCACACCCGATGTCAACAGACCATGGCCGAAACCCGTGCCGGGCATGTTGTGAATGGCAAAGGCCCAATCGGGTTTGATCGCGGCAAAGGCCGGGTCAGCCACCACGGCGGCGGCACCAGAGCCATCTTCTTCGGCGGGCTGGAACATCAAAACCACCCTGCCCCGCGCAGGCCTTTGGCGGCTGACCAGCCTGCCAAGCCCCATCAGCAGCGTCATATGGCCATCATGCCCACACAGATGCCCCTTGCCCGGCAAGGTTGACCGGTGGGGCGCGTCGCAAAGCTCTTCGATCGGCAGCGCGTCAAGTTCGGCACGAAAAAGCACCGTGGGGCCAGGTTCCGCGCCGTCAAACACCGCCGCAACCCCATGACCGCCCAGCGCGGTGATAATCTGGTCAGGGGCCAAGGGCGCCAAGGCCGCAACCACGCGTTGGGCGGTGGCGCTTTCTTCGCGGCTGACCTCGGGAAAGCGGTGCAACATGCGCCGCCACTCGGTCAGTTCGGCCACATCGCGGTTGGTCAGCGTCATCCGCGCGCCGCCACCGTGCGCAGCGCCACCTCCAGCTCATGCCACGCCGTGCGCGCCATCGAGCGGAAGGTCAGGATCAAAAAGCCCTCGGCATCACGGATCAGCACCGCAGACATATGTCCCAAAGACACCCGCACCGCCCGACCCACGGGAAAGGCCGCAAGCCGCAGATCCAAGGGCACATGGCGCATCAGCACATCCACGGCCTTTTGCCCGGTCAGACGCAAAGCCGACCAACCGCCCGATTGATCGGTGGTTGCGGCCAGACCGGCCAGATCGGGGGCCTCTGCCCCGATCAGAAAGGCTTGGTCGCGCCCGGTCCAAACCAGCATCGCGCCAGCTTTTTGCACAAGACTGTTCGGGGCCGGAAAGGAAAGCCCCAAGGGTTTCAAGGCCTTGTCAGCCGCCTTTTCCTTGCCCGGGAAAAGGGCGATCGAGGTGATGGAGCCAAGCTCGACAGCTTCAAGCCGGCAAGCACCCAAGCTCAGGGGCGCGTCATCCAGCGCAGGTTTTGCGATCAACTCAGGCACGGAGTTTCTCCCCTTCCTTGTCATGGAACACCGGGTCGCAGACCTCGGCCGTCAGATCCAGCCCGCGCAAGTGGTCAACGATGCGGATCTTCTCGCCTTGCCGGGCACGGCCGTTCTTGAGGAAAGCCAAACCAAGGCACGCCCCCATCAATTCCGAATGGGCGAAAGAGGTGATGTAGCCTTGGCTTTCTTCGCGCCCGACCGTGTCGCCCAGCGTGAACAGATGCGCACCCGAACAGGGGCTTGTGCCAAGGGCGATTTTCAAGCCCACCAGTTGCTGGCGCTCTGGCCCCAGCAGGCCGGGACGGGCTGCCATGGCCTTGCCGATACAGTCCTTCTTGGGGCTGATCATCTTTTCCATGCCAATATCAAAAGCCGTGGTGCGACCATGAATTTCGGCATGGGTGATGAAGCCTTTCTCCACCCGCATGACGTTCAGCGCTTCCATCCCATAGGGCCCACCGCCCATGGTTTCCGCCTTGGCCAGAAGATCGCGGAACAGGCTTTCGCCAAAGCGCGTCGGCACGGCAATCTCATAGCCCTCTTCGCCCGAGAACGAGATGCGGAAAAGCCGCGCCTGAACACCGCCCACCAGAACCTGCCCGCAGGACATGAAGGGAAAATCACCCAAAGGCGCATCCAGCACAGCGTTCAAAAGCGCGCGCGCCTTGGGCCCGGCAACGGCAAACTGCGCCCAGGATTCGGTGACTGAAATGAAGCGCACATCCCAATCGCTGCAATGGGTCTGATGGATGAAATCCAGATGCCGCATCACCAGACCCGCCGCGGCGGTGGTGGTGGTCATCAGATAGTGGTCATCGCCAAGCCGCGCCGTTGTGCCATCATCCATCACCAACCCGTCTTCGCGCAGCATCAGCCCGTAACGGGCGCGGCCCACGGGCAAGGTGCTGAAGGTGTTGGTGTAAACCAGATCCAGAAAGCGCGCCGCATCGCGGCCCTGCACGTCGATCTTGCCAAGCGTCGACACATCGGCCACCCCGACGCTGCCGCGCACCATGGCAACTTCGCGGTTGCAGGCCTCAAACCAGGTCGCCTCGCCGGGTTTTGGAAAGTAGCTGGGCCGGTACCAAAGCCCGGCCTCGATCATGGGGGCGCCGCGGTCACGGCTAGCCTGATCTGACGTCATGAACCGTTGCGGGGCAAAACCCTTGGCCCGCCCGCCTGCGCCCATCGCCGCGATGGACACCGGGGTATAGGGCGGGCGAAAGGTGGTGGTGCCGGTTTCCGCAATGCCCCGGCCCGTGGCATCGGCAAGCACGGCCAAGGCCCCCACATTCGAGTTCTTGCCCTGATCGGGGGCCATCCCTTGCGTGGTGTAACGCTTCATGTGTTCGACCGAGGCATAGCCCTCATGTGCGGCCAAAAGCACATCCTTGGTCGTGACGTCATTGGCAAAATCCAGCCAAGCGCGGCCCTTGCCCTTGACCGTCCAGCACGGCTCGATCGCATAGGGCAGGCCTTCTGCCTTTGGCATGGCGACGGGCGTGACGGCCTTGATACCCAGATCGGCCAAAGCGGCCGTGGCCGCGGCAGCCCCTGCGGACAGGCAGCCATGGGTGGTGAAGGTGCCATTGGCGGCCCCTGCCGCCACAAGACCGGGCACCGCCCCTTCAGAGGGCACAAAGGCCGCGATCTCGTCGCTCCAGCGTGGGCGGCCGTTCATGTGGCAGGTCAGATGCACCGTCGGGTTCCAACCGCCCGACATGGCAAGGCAATCGGTTTCCAGCTCGAAAGTGCCCAGCGCATGGTTGCCCTTGATATGGCGCAGCCCGTGGCGGCCCTTGGTGTCGGTCACACGCGCGCCCAGATAGACCGGGCAATCTTCAACCGCACTTGCGGTTTCACGGCTGTCCAGGATCGCGGCCACCTGAACCCCGGCGGCCATCAGGCTGCGTGCAGTGGCGCGCGCCCCGTCATTATTGGCAAAAAGGGTGACCCGCTGGCCTGGGGCCACGCCATAGCGGTTCAGATAGGTCTCAACCGCCCCCGCCATCATGATGCCGGGACGGTCGTTCATCGGGAATGCGATAGGGCGTTCCAGCGCCCCGGCCGCCAGAATCGTGCGGCGCGCGGTGATGCGCCAGAAACATTCGCGCGGGGTGTCCGGGCGGGCGGGGCGGTGCAGGCTGACCCGCTCCAACGCGCCATAAACGCCGTCATCATAGGCGCCCGTCACCGCCGTCCGGCGCATCAGGCGGACATTGGGCATGGCGGCAAGCTCTGCTTCCACCTCGGCCACCCAAGCAAGGCCGGGCGCGCCATCGATGGTTTCGCCATTCGACAACAGGCGCCCGCCAAAGCGGCTGTCCTCATCGGCAAGCATGACATCGGCCCCCGCCCGCGCGGCGGTCAGCGCGGCCATCAGCCCGGTCGGCCCACCCCCGACGACGAGAAGATCGCAAAAAGCATAGGCCTTTTCGTAATGCCCTTCGTCGTGGCGGCCCGAAAGCCTGCCGATGCCTGCCGCACGGCGAATTGCGGGTTCGTAAAGCGTTTCCCAAAAGGCGCGCGGCCACATGAATGTCTTGTAGTAAAAGCCCGCCGAAAAGAACGGGGCCATCAGATCATTCACTGCAAGCAAGTCCCAGCGCAGGCTGCCGATATGGTTCTGGCTGCGGGTCGTCAGGCCTTCGAACACCTCTTGCACGGTGGCGCGCACGTTCGGCGTCTGGTTTGCCGCACCGATCACCTCGATCAGTGCGTTCGGCTCTTCCGACCCTGCGGTCAAGACCCCGCGCGGGCGGTGATATTTGAAACTGCGGCCCACAACCTTGACCCCCGAGGCCAGCAGGGCGGACGCAACAGTATCGCCCTTGAAGCCCTGATAGGGCTTGCCGTCGAAGGTAAAGCGCACGGGTTTGTCCCGGTCGATCAGCCCTTTGCCTGCAATCCTCATTTCACACCGCCTTTCAGGCCCGCCACAAGTTCCGCGCCGTAAACCTCATGTGTCACGGTATTGCGATGCACCCGCAGCCACTGGGCGCAGCCGGTTTCATGATACCAAAGATCGCGGGTTTCCCCGGCCGGGTTGTCGCGCAGATGCAGGTGGTCATCCCACGCCTCGATCGGGGCGTCGGGGGCGGGACGGTTCAGGTAATCGTCCGAACCATAGTAATGGAATTCGCGCCGGTCACGGGTGCCACATAGGGGGCAAGGAATACGCATCGGTCAGTCTCCTGAAACGGCAGTAGAATGGGGCCGGGCCCCTTGGCGCGTCCGCGCCTCAGCCCAAAGCAATTCGGGCGAAAGATAGAAACCGCGGGTCATGGTCAGTGCAGGTTGTGCTGGCTGCCGGTGCCTTCTTCGTCCAGAAGCTGGCCCGTGCGAAAGCGGTCAAGACGGAAGCGGCGGGCGTATTCATGCGGGTTATTGGTGGCCATCAGATGGGCCATGCACCACCCCGAGGCAGGCACCGCCTTGAAGCCGCCGTAGTTCCAGCCGCAGTCAACATAAAGCCCGTCGATATGGGTCTTGTCGATGATCGGGCTGCCATCGGGCGTCATGTCCATGATCCCGCCCCACGAGCGCAGAACCTTGGCGCGACCGATCATCGGCATCAGCGTCATGCCCGCTTCCATCACATGTTCGACCATCGGCAGGTTGCCGCGTGCGGCGTAGGATGCATAAAAATCCAGATCGCCCCCGAAAACCAGACCGCCCTTGTCTGATTGCGACATGTAAAAATGCCCCATGCCAAAGCTGATGACATGGTCGATCACCGGCTTCAGCCCTTCGGTGACGAAGGCTTGCAGGATATGGCTTTCCACCGGCAGGCGCATGCCGGCCATGGCCGCCACCTGGCCCGAGCGGCCAGCAGCCACCATTCCGACCTTTTTCGCCTTGATCGGCCCGCGCGTGGTTTGAACGCCAACGACGCGGCCGCCTTCAATGTCGATCCCGGTGACTTCACAGTTCTGGATCAGATCGACGCCCAATTGATCGGCACCGCGCGCATAGCCCCATGCAACAGCGTCATGCCGCGCCGTGCCGCCGCGCGGGTGCAACAGCCCGCCATAGATCGGAAAGCGGGTGTTGTCGAAATCAAGATAGGGCAAAAGCTCGCGCACGCCTTCACGGTCCAAAAGCACCGCATCATCACCCTGATTTATCATCATGTTGCCGCGCCGCGCGAAGGCATCGCGCTGCCCATCGGAATGGAACAGGTTGATAAGCCCGCGCTGGGAATGCATGACGTTATAGTTCAGCGTGGCTTCAAGACCTTCCCACAACTTCATGGAATGGCTGTAGAATTCCGTATTGCCGGGCAAAAAGTAATTGGCCCGCACAATGGTGGTGTTGCGCCCGACATTGCCGCCGCCGAGATAGCCTTTTTCCAGCACCGCAATGTTGCGCAGACCGTGGTTCTTGGCCAGATAATAGGCGGTCGAAAGCCCATGACCGCCGCCGCCGATGATGACCGCATCATATTCGGCCTTGGGCGCAGGGGTGCGCCAGGCGGTTTTCCAGCCCTTGTTGCCAAAGAGCCCTTCGGTGAACACCTTGAAGCCTGAATAGCGCATGATGCTTGCCCGTCCTTCGCCACGTTCCGTCGCCGCGTTCTGTCACCAACAGTGAAGCGGCTTCCCCGGCTATATGCAAGAGCCAGACGCGCTTTCCTTTGACGTGGGCGACAAGGCCTGTCGCATTCAGGCCATTGCCCCCGGGGCCGACAGCCGCAGCCAAAGCCGCGTCTGCGCCTGCTCGGCCGACATCAGCCCGCCATTGTCAACTCCGGCCGCCCAAAGTGCAGCCCCCGCCGCATAGGCCCCCTGCGCAAGGCCGCCGTCGGCGCATTGGCTTACAGCGACGATGTGGCAGCCCCGCGCCCGCGCGCGCGCCAGTGCTGTGGCCAGACCTGCGGGCAAGGTGCCCGCGCCGAACACCCGCAGCACCGCGCCGTCCAATGCGCCAAGCGTCGCCTCCAAAGCAGCAGGCGAAAGCCCCGGGCTGATGGTCACGATCGCCAGCGCAAGATCGGGGTCAAAGTGCCGGGCCGCGAAGGCCGAAGCTGGCGTGGGGTCGCCGGCACAGACAAAAGCAGCCGCGGCATGGGAATGCGCCTTGGTAAGCGTGCCGCCCGGCATCAATCTGCCGTCAAAGGCCAAGGTAACGCCCGGCCGGGCCTGCTCGGCCGCCGAAATGGCCAGCGCAAGATTGCCCAGCGCATCGCCCGCCACCCCCAAGGGCTGCATCGAGCCGCACAGGACAACCGACGCCCCCCGCCCACCCAAAGCCGCATCCAGCGCGGCACCGGTGAAGGCCATGGTGTCGGTGCCATGGGTTACAAGAACCGCACCCGGAGCCGCATCTATGCGATCCAGCAAGGCGTTCCAGATCAGCGGGCCGATATCGGCGCTGTCCACAAGCGGCTGCAAGACCTGCGACCGCAAGGACAGCCCCGGCTTCAAATCAAGGATGGCTTGGCGCAAGCGGTCAGGCGCGGGGCGCAGCCCCTCTGGCCCCGCCTCCATGCAGATCGTGCCGCCCGTTTCGATGAGCGTCAGCTCTGCCACTCTGCCTACAACCCTTTGGACCTGTAAGTCTTGGCCACGCGGTCAATTGCCACGATATAGGCCGCAACCCGAAGGTCGTTTACATCGGTGCGGCCATGCCAGACCTCTCGCATCGCCTGATACGCGGTGCGCATGGTGTCATCAAGACCCGAGCGCACAAGCGCAAGTTCGTCCGAGCCTTGCAGGAATTTCTCTTTGAAATCGGCCGCCATCGTCCAGCCCAGCCCCTGATCGGCGGAAAGCCGTTCAAACTCTTCCACCAAAAGCCGCGACCGCGCCTCTTCCGCCCGGCGCTGCATGCGGCCAAAGCGGATATGCGATAGGTTCTTGACCCATTCAAAATAGGACACCGTCACGCCGCCAGCATTGGCATACATGTCGGGGATGATAAGCGTGCCCTTCTTGCGCAAGATCTCGTCCGCGCCAAAGGTCACCGGGCCATTCGCCGCTTCGATGATTAGGGGGGCCTTGATACGGGCGGCGTTGGTCAGGTTGATGACGCCTTCCATGGCGGCCGGAATAAGAATGTCACATTCCATTTCCAGCACCGCCGCCCCGTCTTCGACATGACGGCCTTTGATATAGCCCGCCAAAAGCCCGCTGTTGCAGTTCATGTGTTGGCGCAGCTCTTCGATGTTGATGCCCTTTTCATCAATGATCGCGCCATCGCGTTCGATCACGGCGATCACCTTGGCACCATCTTCTTCCGACAGAAACTTGGCGGCGTGATAGCCCACATTGCCAAGGCCCTGCACGATGATCCGCTTGCCATCCAGATCGCCCGTCAGGCGGGCTGCGGCGCTGTCTTCGGGATAGCGGAAAAACTCGCGCAGCGCATATTGCACGCCTCGGCCTGTCGCCTCGACCCGGCCCTGAATGCCGCCGGCATGGGGTGGCTTGCCGGTGACGCAGGCCTTGGCGTTGATGTCGGTGGTGTTCATGCGGGCATATTGGTCGGCGATCCAGGCCATTTCCCGTTCGCCCGTGCCCATATCGGGGGCTGGGACGTTTTGCGCCGGGTGGATCAGGTCACGTTTGATAAGTTCATAAGCAAAGCGGCGGGTGATCTGCTCCAGCTCGTGCTCGTCCCACTGGCGCGGGTCAACGCACAGACCACCTTTCGACCCGCCAAAGGGGGTTTCCACCAGCGCGCATTTATAGGTCATCAGCGCGGCCAATGCTTCGACCTCGTCCTGATTGACGCCAAGCGCAAAGCGGATGCCGCCCTTCACCGGTTCCATATGTTCGGAATGAACCGAGCGATAGCCGACAAAGGTTTCGATCTTGCCGCGCAGGCGCACACCAAAGCGCACCGTATAGGTGGAGTTACAGACGCGGATCTTTTCTTCCAGCCCCGGCGAAAGATCCATCAAGGCCGTAGCCCTTTTGAACATCATATCGACGGATTCGCGAAAGCTTGGCTCGCCAGTGATGGACATGTTCTTCCTCCCATTGGGCGCCAGCCGGGGTGGCGCATGGCTCTTGTTTAGGCGCAAAGACTGGCAAAAGTCCGCGTCGAAACTGTGCGTATTTCCGTTAAATTGTAGCGCGATGCGCGTCGCGATTGTCCGATTTGGTGGAAAGCTGGACTGCGGTGCTGCATTTTGGGCAACGCGCCCCTACCCCATCCGGTCAAAGCCCCGCGCCAAGACAGAGTTAACGCTTTTGGCCGATCACAGGGCTTGGCCGGGCGTTTTGCCCTGTGGTTTGCCGGGGCCAGCGCGCCGGCTTTGGCCCCAAGGTGATTCGAATTTTGGCAAAGATTTTCGCTTTACCTTGGTTAAGCCATGATTGTTGCGGGCCGATCATCCTTGCCCGCGCAACAGTGATGCCGACCTGAAAGCACTGTTTCGCGATAAGGGGGGCATGTCCCACAACTGCCGCCTTCGCCACAATTTTGCCACAACTTCTGGACATCCCTGTGGCGGGGGCAAGGTAAAGTGGTGTTAGGGTTAACCCGCATCGCCAAAATTGGATGACGTCAATGGCTGCCACCATGACCAACCGCATGCGGAATTTTGCCCAAGACGAAGACGGCGCGCTGATCGTTCTGGCGCTGATCTTTTTCTTGCTCATGACCATGATGGGCGGTGTCGCTATCGACATCATCAAATATGAAACCACCCGCACCCAGCTTTCCCAGACGCTGGACCGTTGCACGCTGATGGCCGCCAGCCTTGACCAAAGGCTGGACCCGGAAACCGTGGTGACCGATTGCGTGACCAAGGCCGGGCTGGGGGAGCAGTTGCAGGATGTGGTGGTGTTGGACGGGTTCAACAGCCGCGACGTCAAGGCAATCGCCAAGGCCGATACCAAACCCTTCTTCATGCATCTTATCGGGATCGACACGTTTGACGCCGCCGCCGGATCGCGCGCGGTGCAAAAGATCACCAATCTGGAACTGTCCCTGGTGTTGGATGTGTCCGGCTCCATGGAAGGCGCAAAGCTGACCAATCTCAAGGCTGCCGCGAGCGACTTTGTCCAAACCATGCTCAGCAATGACACGGGCGGGCGCACCGCGATTGCACTTGTGCCCTATAACGGCCAGGTCAATCTGGGCGCGGCGTTGCGCAGCAAGTTCAACGCGGCCGACAACCCCGAAGTCGATGGCGTCAATTGCATTGATCTGCCTGCGGATGTCTATTCCACTGCATCGATGAGCCGTCTGCACCAGATGCCGATGACCGCCCATGCCGACAGCTTTTCCACCACCTGGATGGCGAACGGCTATGTCAGCTACAATGATGGCTGGGCCACGCCCTATGCCCGCAACCGTTGGTGCCCGCCGTCAACCGGGAACGTGGTGCGCATGCCAAACGACAATGTCGCCAGCCTGCAAGCCCAGATCAATGGCTTGACCGCCATCGGCGCCACCTCGATCAATGCCGGGATGAAATGGGGCCTGACTTTGCTGGACCCGGCGTCGCGGGGGCTGTTTGGCGAAATGGCCAATCAGGGCGCGATGGACGCTGATCTTGCAAACCGCCCCTTCGACTATGACGACAATGACACCATGAAGGTGATCGTGCTGATGACCGATGGTGAACATTTCGCCGAAGAGCGGATGAACGACGGCTTTCGCAAAGGCCCCTCGCCAATCTATCGCGCCCGCAACACGGGCGAGTATTCCATCCGCCACGCCAGCCGCCCCGGTCCGAACAAGTATTATGTGCCGCATCTGAACGCCTGGCAAAACAGCGCCTTCAGCTCTGGGTCGGGCAGCACGCGGCAGGATTGGGAAGATGTCTGGGCCAATCAGCGGGTCACCTGGGTTGCCTGGCAGCTTTACGCCCGTGCGCTTGGCACCAATGACGACACGCGCGCCATCCAGTATGCCGCCGCCATGGACATGCTGCGCACCAAGACCGAAACCAGCGCGATGGACGCGCAATTGCAGCAGGCCTGCACGCTGGCCAAGGATCGCCACGTCATCATTTTTGGCATTGCGTTCGAAGCCCCGGCCAACGGCCAGGCGCAGATCTTGCAATGCGCCAGTTCCCCCCAGCATTACTTCAATGCCCAAGGGCTTTCGATCGGCACAGCCTTTGATGCTATCGCCAACAATCTGACCATGCTTAAGCTTACCCAATAACCGGCCTTTGCAAGGCGATGTACAGGCCGAACACGCGGTCTGAACATCAGGCAGGGCAAACTTGGGTCGAATCGCTTCTGCGAGCTGCCAAAGCCTTGCAATCAAGGCGATCTGGCGGCCCAAAGGGCCAGTGTTGCGGATGCCGATACAATCTTGCCGGAAATGGCCCAATTACCCGGCCCGCGCCCGCCTTTCGGCCCGCGCGCCACAGCTTGCCCAACAACTGGCCATATTTCCGCCGCAGGCCTGAAGCAGAAGGTAAGGCGTGAAGGTTAATGCCAGAAGGCTGTCAGACCCTGCACATCATGGCCGAAATGGAGGCGCGAGATGGCGCGACATGCTGCTGATCCAGTGACAAGGCCGCCCCTGCGGGCCATGGCCGGCTGCCGCTTTGTCAATGATGAAGCCGGCAATCTGACCATCTTTGCCTTCAGCCTGTTCATGATGATGATCATGATCGGCGGCGTCGCCGTTGACCTTATGCGCTATGAATCCATGCGCACCTCGCTGCAAAACACGCTGGACCGCGCAACGCTGGCCTCGGCCTCACTTAGCCAGACGCTGGATGCCGAAGAAGTCGTGACCGACTATTTCGCAAAGGCCGGCCTTTCGGAATATCTGCGTTCGGTTTCGGTGGACGAAGGCCTGAACTACCGCGAGGTGGTGGCCGATGCCCGTGCCGCGACCGACCCCTATTTCCTGCATCTGATCGGCATCAACGAGATGGACGCACCCGGCCATTCGATTGCCGAACAGCGCATGACCAATGTCGAAATCATGCTGGTGCTTGACGTGTCAGGCTCCATGGGCTCCAACAGCCGCCTGACCAACCTGAAAACCGCTGCTCGTGAATTCGTGGATACGGTTCTGTCCAGCGATGGCGAAGACCGCATTTCCATTGGCATCGTGCCATTCAATGGCCAGGTGAACCTGGGCGCAAGCTTGCGCAGCCGCTATAATTACAGCCACAATCATCAGGTTTCGAACGTCAACTGCGTGGACTTGCCAGCCTCGGTCTATACCCAGACCGGCATCAGCCAAGGCATCGAACTGCCGATGACGGCGGATGCGGATACCTATTCCACAACCAACAAGACAAACGGCTATGTCAACCGCACCGACACCGATTACGCCACCGTGGTTTCGGGCAACCGCTGGTGCCCGCCCTCTACTGACAATACCGTGATGATGCCGTCGCAAAGCATCTCGGCGCTGCAAGCCAAGATCAGCAGCCTTGATGCCATCGGCGCGACATCGATCAACGCCGGAATGAAGTGGGGGATGACCTTGCTCGACCCTGGCACGCAGCCTGTCTTCGACTATTTCGTCGCCAACGGCACCATCCCCGAAGTGTTTGAGGGCCGGCCCTTCGACTACACCGACCCCGAATCCATGAAGATCATCGTTCTGATGACCGACGGCGAACATTTTGCCGAAGAGCGGGTGAATGATGATTACAAAACCGGTGAGTCCACGATCTTCAAATCGCCCTATGACGGCAATTATTCGATCCGCTTCGACAGCGGTCGTCCCGGCGTGTCGGGCAGCAACAAATACTGGGTGCCGCACCGCAGCGAATGGCGCAGCCTGCCCTGGACCAACACATCGAACACCAATGCCACGACCTTGGCCAACAACCCGATGCTATGGGAAGACGTCTGGAGCGAAGTGCGCCTGCAATGGGTGGTCTGGCAACTTTACGCCCGTGCGCTGGGCACCAACAACAGCCAACGCGCGGCGCAATATAACACCTGGATCGCCGAATTCCGCGAGCAAACGCCAACCGGCGACATGAACGACCAGTTGCAGCAGATGTGCGCCTTGGCCAAATCCAACGGTGTCACGGTCTATGGCATCGCGTTCGAAGCCCCTTCGGGTGGCCAGACCCAGATTTCACAATGCGCCACCTCTTCTGCGCATTACTTCAACGCAGCCGGGCTGCAAATTCGCACCGCGTTTCGCGCGATCGCCAGCAACATCAGCAAGTTGAGGTTGACCCAATGATCCGCCCCCTTACCCGAGCGCTGCGCCGCTTTGGCGCCAACGAGATGGGCACCGCCGCGATCGAATTCGCCATGACTGTGCCATTGCTGATTGCCATCTTCATGGCCTCGTTCGAAAGCGGATTTCTGATGATCCGATCGATCATGCTGGAACAGTCGGTCGACATGACCATGCGCGAATTGCGGCTGGGCCATTACACCATCCCCACGGCAGACCTTTTGAAAGAGGAAATCTGCAAGCGCTCGGTCGTGCTCAGCGATTGTGAAGGCAACATCACGATCGAAATGACCCGGGTCAGCACCGCGAATTGGCAGATGCCCACCGATCGGGTCAGCTGCGTCAACCGCGAAGAGGAAATCATGCCGGTCACCCAATTGCAGATCGGACAGCAGAACGACGTGATGTTGGTGCGCGTCTGCGTGGCCCAAGACGCCATGTTCCCAACCACAGGGATCGGGCTTGGCCTGCCCAAAGACAGCCAGGGCGGCTATGGCCTTGTGTCCATCACCGCCTTTGTCACCGAACCGAACTGAGGGAGGCCAAGATGATCACCCTCAAACCCGTTCTGCGCCGGCTGATGTCGCGTTTCAGCAAAGACGAAGCGGGCACCCTCATGGCCGAAGCGGTCTTGGTGCTGCCTTTCATGCTGTGGTCTTATCTGGCACTTTTCGTCTATTGGGACAGCTACCGCGCCATCAACACCGTGCAAAAGGCGGCCTATACCATTTCGGACATGATCTCACGCGAGATGGTGGCCGTGACCGACGACTATATCGTCGGAATGGACGCGATGATGGAATACATGATCGACCAGGATCAGGATTCCAAAACCCGCGTGACCGAAATCACCTGGTCCGAATTGAACAACCGCTACGAAGTCTTCTGGTCGCGTTCGCCCCATAATGCCATGCCGCGGCTGACCAATGGCGATCTTGCGGCACTGGCACACAGGCTGCCGCTGATGGCCGACGGCGACCATGTCGTGTTGGTGGAAGTCGAGGTCAGCTATTCACCTTCGTTCAATGTGGGCATTGATGATCAGGTGTTGAAGCAGTTCATCGTGACGCGTCCGCGTTTCGTGCCGAAGGTCTGCCTTATCGGGGTTGCCTGCACCTGATCCGCGCCCTTGCTGTGCGGCGCTGCACAAAAGCCCTGCGGAAGCTTTACGTTGCCGCAGGGCCTTTGCATGGCTAGCTAAGGGCAGAACCCGTTTGCCCAAGGAAGACCCAGATGTCGATCCGTCCTGTTGCCTCCACAAGCCATGCCCGCCCTGCGATGGAAGGGGCCGGCGTGCACCTGCACCGCGCCTTTGGATTCGGCGATCCGGAACGGATGGACCCGTTCCTGCTGTTCGACGATTTTCGCGGCGATCATCCGCGCGACTATATGGCGGGCTTTCCCTGGCACCCCCACCGCGGGATTGAAACCATCACCTATGTGCTGGCCGGATCTGTCGATCATGGTGACAGCCTTGGCAATCGCGGCACGCTCAAGGGCGGCGATGTGCAATGGATGACGGCCGGGTCGGGCATTTTGCATCAGGAAATGCCCAAAGGAAACGCCAAGGGCCAGATGCATGGCTTCCAGCTTTGGGCCAATTTGCCGGGCCATCTGAAGATGACGCAACCGCGCTATCAGGACGTGCGTTCGGGCGATATCCCCGAAGTGATTGATGATGACGGCACTGTCGTGCGGGTGATCGTGGGCGAGTTTTGGGGCAAGCGTGGCCCGGTCGATGGCATTGCCGCCGATCCGCAATACCTTGACATCTTCGTGCCCGAAGGCCGCAAGAAAACCTTCAAGGTCGACACCCGGCGCCATGCCTTTGCCTATGTGTTTGATGGGGCTGGAAAATTCGCCGATGCCGCCCATCCGCGCGGCGTGCTGTTGGAAAAGGAAGTGGCGGGCCAAGAGGTCAATATTCGCGATCTGTCAGGCAACCGAACGCTGGTTGAATTTGGCAAGGGTGATGAGGTTGTGGTCACCGCAGGCCCCGAAGGCGTTCGCTTTTTGCTGATTTCCGGCGCACCGTTGCAAGAACCTGTGGCCTGGCACGGGCCCATCGTGATGAACACCCGGGCCGAGTTGGAAACCGCGATGCGCGAGTTGCGCAACGGCACCTTCATCAAGCCCGCGCATTAGGCGATTGCGCGGGCAACAGCACCTTCTCCTTTGATGCGGCATTTGCTAGGGTCAGGGCATGACACGCGCCCTGACCCTTTTGTTGTTCTTGCTTTCCGCTTGCTCGGAGTTTCCCGATGTGGGCCGGGCCGAGGCGGCTTTGACCACCCCCGGCACAACCCCCGCCTTGCTGACCGCAAGCCAGCTTGCCGCAATCGACACCGCCGCCCCCCGCCCATCGGGTGCCTTGGCCGATCAGGCCGCCGCCTTGCGCGCCCGTGCCAACCAGCTTCGGCGGCGCTAAACACCTGCCAGCCCGGCGCAACCTGCCGCGTTGCGCCGCCGCTTGGAAAACGATAACAGGCGCAAAGCAGTCAAGACGAGGTTTCCCATGCCCAGCCCAGCCAACAAAACCCCCTTGCGTCTTGGACTTGCGGGTCTTGGGACCGTGGGGCTTGGTGTCGTGAAAATCGTGCAAGAGCACGCAGAGATGATCGCCCTGCGCACGGGGCGGCCTGTGGTGATCACAGCGGTTTCGGCGCGCGACCGCGCCAAGAACCGCGATGCCGATCTTTCCGGCTATGCTTGGGAAACCGATCCCGTGGCGCTTGCCCGACGCGAAGATGTTGATGTCTTTGTCGAGGTGATGGGCGGCCACGAAGGCCCCGCACGCCACGCAACCGAAGCTGCCATTGCCACCGGCAAGGATGTGGTCACGGCAAACAAGGCCCTTTTGGCCCATCACGGCCAGGCCCTTGCCCTTGCCGCCGAAGCGGCGGGTCGGGTCATTCGGTTTGAAGCGGCCGTTGCAGGCGGCATCCCGGTTATCAAAGCCCTGACCGAGGGCCTTGCAGGCAACCGGCTGAAACGCGTGATGGGCGTGATGAATGGCAGCTGCAATTACATTCTGACCCGGATGCAAAACGAAGGCCTGTCCTATGAGGCGGTCTTCGACGCGGCCCAGCAGCTGGGCTATCTGGAAGCCGATCCGAACCTTGATGTCGGCGGGATCGACGCGGGCCACAAGCTTTCGCTTCTGGCATCCATCGCCTTTGGCACCAAAGTGTCTTTCGACGCGGTGGAACTGGAAGGCATCGGCAGCGTGTCAATTGATGACATCCGTTTGGCCGAAGACATGGGCTATCGCATCAAGCTTTTGGGGGTGGCACAGATGACGGGCCGTGGGCTGGAACAGCGCATGACCCCCTGCCTTGTGCCAGCCGCCAGCCCCTTGGGCCAGCTGCAGGGCGGCACCAATATGGTGGTGCTGGAAGGCGACAGCGTCGGCCAGATCGTGCTGCGCGGTCCGGGTGCGGGCATGGGCCCGACCGCAAGCGCGGTGATGGGCGATGTGATCGACCTTGCGCGCGGCTTGCGCCTGCCGACCTTTGGCCAGCCCGCGGCCAGCCTGCAAGACCCGATCGCGGCCAAATCGGCCACGCCGGCCTCCTACTACTTGCGCATGACGCTGCTCGACAAGCCCGGGGCCTTGGCGAAAATCGCCACCTGCCTTGGCGAAGCCGGGGTGTCGATTGACCAGATGCGCCAATATGGCCACGAAGGCGCCAATGCCCCGGTTCTGATCGTGACCCATAAGGCCAGCCGCGATGATATTGACCACGCCATCACCCGGTTTGCCGGCACAGGCGTCCTGGTTGGCGCGCCGGTCGTCATCCGCATCGAAGAGGTTTGATCGCGGCGAACTGGCTTCAGGCGGTCGACATCTCTTGCGAACGCATCTCGCCCCCCTATTGGGCCGAACCCGTCAACGCGGTCTCAAACCTTTCTTTGGTGCTTGCCGCCCTTTGGGCCTGCGCTGAGGCGCGCAAGCGCGGACTGGGCCAGCCCATCCTTTGGATCCTGATCGGTATGGCCGGGGCAATCGGCATCGGGTCTTTTCTGTTTCACACCCATGCAAACCGCTGGTCAGAATTGGCTGACACCCTGCCCATCTGGAGCTTTGTCGGCCTGTTCGTGCTGACGGCGATGCATGTCTCGGCGACATGTCCCTGGCGCGCGTGGCCCGCGTGGCGGAGGTCATCGTGGCGGAGGTGGTGTTGACGATTTGGCGTCTTGCCGCGGGCGAAGGGGCAGATGCCACGGCCCATGCCGCCGATCCGCTGAATGGTTCGGGGCAATATGCACCGGCTGTTCTGGCGCATGGGGTGTTTTCCTTTGTCAGCTGGTGGCGCAAAAGCCCCGCCGGGCCATGGATTTGGGCAGCCACGGCGGCTTTCCTTGTCTCGCTGTGTTTTCGCACCTGTGACATGGCGGTCTGCGCGGCCTTCCCCGTTGGCACGCATTTCATCTGGCACCTTTTGAACGAGCTGATGATCGGCCTTTTGCTGCCAATGCTGATCCGCGCCCTAAGAGCGGCCCATATTCCCGGCCAAAAGGCCAGCGGCAAGGTCGGGCTACAGCGCAATCCCCCTTGCCCCCTTCCCCCACGTCCCGTTACACGGTGCGCAACAATTTCCCTTCGCAAGGATACTCGAAATGGCCGACGCTCAGGATTTTCAGGACCGCATGCTTTCCCTTGGCCTTGCCCGGGTGTCCGAAGCGGCGGCTTTGGCCTCGGCGCGGCTTGTCGGGCGCGGCGACGAAAAGGCGGCCGATCAGGCTGCCGTCAACGCCATGCGTGACCAGTTGAACCTGCTGGATATCGCAGGCGTGGTGGTGATCGGCGAAGGTGAGCGCGATGAAGCACCGATGCTGTTTATCGGCGAAGAGGTAGGCACCGGCAAAGGCCCGGCGGTGGATATTGCGCTGGATCCGTTGGAAGGCACCACGCTGACGGCCAAGGACATGCCAAACGCCCTGACCGTGATCGCGATGGCACCGCGTGGCACGCTTTTGCATGCCCCCGATGTGTATATGGAAAAGCTGGCCATTGGCCCCGGTTATGCCGTGGGCACCGTGACGCTGGACATGTCGCCCGCCGAACGGGTCCGCGCGCTGGCAAAGGCCAAGGGGTGCGCTGCGGCGGACATCTCGGTTTGCATTCTCGAACGCCCGCGCCACGAAGCGATGATCGAAGAGGTCCGGTCGACCGGCGCGTCGATCCGCCTTATTACCGATGGCGATGTCGCAGGCGTCATCCATTGCGCCGAAGCCGAAATCACCGGCATCGACATGTATATGGGCTCTGGCGGGGCACCCGAAGGGGTGCTTGCGGCATCGGCGCTGAAATGCATGGGCGGGCAGATCTATGGCAAGCTTTTGTTCCGCAACGATGATGAAAAATCCCGCGCCCGCAAGGCCGGCATCACCGACCTGAACCGCATTTACACGCGCGACGAAATGGTGACGGCAGATGTGATCTTTGCCGCCACCGGGGTGACGTCGGGCTCCATCCTGTCGGGGATCCGCCGCGAGCCGGGATGGATGACCACCGAAACCTTGTTGATGCGCTCCAAGACCGGGTCGGTGCGCCGCATGACCTATCGCAGCCCGGTGAAGTAATACCGGCCCCCTTGCGCGCCTTGCGCGAAACGGGCATCCCTGCAACATGACCGAGCGCGCCTTTCTGAACGTCACCCAGTCGCTGACCGGCCGCCGCTGGCTTGGCCCGGGGCTTGAGGCTGAACGACAGGCCGAGGCAATGGCCCAGATCACCCGGCTGCCAATGGCGGTGTGCCAAACGCTGGTGGCCCGCAGCGTCGCCCCCGATCAGGCCCAGGCCTTCCTGAACCCCGCGCTGCGCGATCTGCTGCCCGACCCTTTGTCGCTCAAAGACATGGGCACGGCCGCCACCCGCTTTCTGACCGCGTTAGAGGGCCGCCAACGCATTGCAATCTTTGCCGATTATGACGTTGATGGCGGCTCGTCTGCCGCCTTGTTGATCCTTTGGCTGCGTGCCATGGGCACCAAAGCCACGCTTTATATCCCCGACCGGATCGACGAAGGCTATGGGCCGAATGTGCCTGCCATGCAGGCGCTTGGCGCGGAACATGACCTGATCGTCTGCGTCGATTGCGGCACGCTTTCACACGAACCGATTGCCGCCGCGGGCTGCGATGTGGTCGTGCTGGACCATCACCTTGGGGCCGAAACCCTGCCCCCCGCTTTCGCGGTGGTGAACCCCAACCGGCAGGATGAACCGGGCGATCTGGCGCATCTTTGCGCCGCATCGGTTGTGTTTCTGATGCTGGTTGAAGCCAACCGCCAATTGCGCGGAAAAGGGGCGCAAGGTCCTGATCTGATGGGGCTTCTTGATCTTGTGGCGCTGGCCACCGTGGCCGATGTGGCCCCGCTGGTTGGCGTTAACCGCGCCTTTGTGCGCCAGGGGCTGAAGGTCATGGCACGGCGCGAACGCATTGGCTTGACCGCCCTTGCCGACATCGCCCGGATGGATCAGGCCCCCACCCCCTATGCGCTGGGCTTTGTGCTTGGCCCCCGCATCAATGCCG